>QIBA01000074.1 GCA_003225175.1 Acidobacteriota bacterium | reverse complement strand
TCGAGAAACGGCTTGTCGCACCAACTTCACAATCGGGTCAACCCATTCACCGACGGTGTGCCATCTTTCGCCTTGAACAACGGCTCATGGCCGGGGTTCGTGGCGCGCGGATATGTCGCGAAGTAGTGATCGAATGAAACGTTTTCCTGGAAGATCACCACAATGTGCTTGATAGGCGTTCTGAAGTTGCTGTCGTCTTTGTCCTTATCGGTGGCGTAGCTGCCCGATGTCAGCAGAGATGCAGAGACCGCAAGACTGACAACCGTCTTTAGCAAGGGTACGATAGAGGGCCATTTACTCGACACAAATTTGCTCCTTTGTTGAGTGATCGACGAAAAATCAGCGCATGCAACGCTGGAAGCGTGCCTGCAATGGGCATGACGATTTCTCAGCAAAGCTAATGAGCATGTGTTACTCGCCGATGTCGAAACAATGAATTGTGAGTGAAAGGCGGAGAGCCTCGTGGATCAACTTGTCGCTTAATCAGTCAGGTACTCTTTCACATCGCTTTAACAATCCCCAGATAAAACCTGAGTAAAGGCGGAGGGTTGAGAGGATTGATGCGCAAGTTGACGATCGTATTCTTTGATGCCGGTGGTGGACATCGCAACGCAGCCAATGCTCTGAAGAGTGTCATCGAGCGGCAGCAGCGCCCGTGGCAGGTCGAACTCCTGAATTTGCAAGAACTGCTTGATGCTATCGATCCTCTGCAGAAGGTTGCGCACATTCGGCTGCAGGATGGGTACAACCTGATCCTGCGCAAGGGCTGGACACGCTTGACTCCGCAGTTGCTCGTATTGCTGCACAGCGCAATCCGAATGTGGCATCGTCCCATCGTGCGCGCACTGGAGAGGTATTGGCAGCAAAACAAAGCTGACCTGGTTTTGTCCGTGATCCCGAATTTCAATCGCGCGCTCGGTGAGAGCGTTCATCAGGCCATCCCCAACGCTCCCTTCGTAACGCTCATGACCGACTTCGCCGACTACCCTCCGCATTTTTGGGTGGAACGCGAATCCGAATACGTCATTTGCGGTACACAGCGGGCTGTGGAGCAAGCGCTTTGTATTGGGGCACGACCAGAACAATGTTTTCTCGTTTCGGGAATGGTCTTGGCCCCTCGCTTTTACGATACAGTTCGCCTCGATCGGGACGTCGAGCGGCAAAGATTGGGATTGCACCCAAGCTTGCCCACTGCCCTGGTTCTTTTCGGAGGTCATGGTTCGCCCTCGATGCTAGGCATAGCCGAATCGCTGCAGCAAGCGAAAACTCCGCTGCAGATGATCATGATTTGTGGACGCAATGAATCCCTGGCAAACAATATCCGCCAGATCGCTGCGGCCAAGCCTATTTTCATCGAAGGCTTCACCAACAGGGTGGATTACTACATGGCGCTATCGGATTTCTTCATTGGGAAGCCGGGGCCGGGAAGCATCAGCGAAGCGCTGCATTTCAATCTGCCGGTGATCGTCACGCGCAACGGAAGCACCATGCCGCAGGAGCGCTACAACGCCGAGTGGGTTCAGGAAAACGAAGTTGGGGTAGTGCTGAAGAGTTTTTCCGAGATCCAGGCCGCCGTGCGAGATTTGCTCGACGACGGAAGACTAGAGTCTTTGCGCGCGAATGTAGCTGCTCGAAGGAACGTCGCTGTATTCGAAGCCGTCGATCTTCTGGCGCGGTTCATTCCCGCTGAGAACGTGCCCAACACAATGACGCAAGCGCAATTGGTGAGGGACTGAGTCTCGTGTCTGCCCTAGACTGCGTGCGCCGGCACCTCGGCATTATCCAATTCTTGCGTCACGGCCGGCAGCCTTCCCAGAACGAAACTTCTAATTTCAGCGCC
The DNA here is from genome assembly GCA_003225175.1 of Acidobacteriota bacterium. Lineage (NCBI taxonomy): Bacteria > Pseudomonadati > Acidobacteriota > Acidobacteriota bacterium. Next base: position 20,317 of record QIBA01000074.1, on the reverse strand, counting down.
TTCGCGATCGATGGTGATGTAGCTGCATCGCGCATCGTCGGTCCAAGATCCGCAGTTGTAATAGCGCACACCGTTGCTTTCGGCTTTCAGAGCAACATGCGTGTGCCCACAAAAGATGTATTCCGCGCGATGTTGTGCGGCATAAGCCAGCGCACCCGAGGCGACTTTACCGGAAAGCCGCAGCCAACGCGTATTCAGGCGATCGAGATAGCGCGAGATGATCCTTTTTCCGAAATCGAGCTTTTGAATCCAGAGGAATAAGGCTTCGCCAATTCGGCTGAGGATGAAGTTGTTGATCACGAAGCGATCGAACTGATGTCCATGAATCGCCAGGTAGCGATGTCCCTGGTATTCCCACAAGTACTGCTGATACACGGGGATTCCCACCAGATGCGACATGAGGTCCGAAAGCCCTAGATCGTGGTTGCCTTCAACCCACACTACTTCCACGTCTCGCTTCGGATTCGACAGCTTCCGGATATAGGAAAGAAACTGCCAATGTTCTTTCTTTAGCCGGCGGAAGTTCAAGTCATTGAAGATGTCGCCGAGCAGAACCAGCCGCCGAAACGTCGTCGACTTGAGCAACTCCAGCGCATCGCTGGCGCGGCTAATCTCCGATCCAAGATGAACATCGGAAAGGATGAGCGTATCGTAAGCGCGCTCCATACTGCGATTCTGAGGCCAATCGAGGATGTCGCAAGATTAATTTCCAAACAATTCTCAGCGCGGAACCCCGAATCGCAATGTGTTGCTCGGCCGTGCCGGGAACGACCGTGCTGCGGAGATGAAGGTGGTGGTGGGCGTATCGTTGGCAAATCCGGAAGTTGCGATTCTTTGATGGATAAGTTCCGGTTAGCCCATCATCCGCTGCTGGGGTTACGCTCCTGCGCGCAATCGTGACGGCCCAAAGGGTCGGCACTAGCAGAGGGACAAAATGATTTCAGCCGCTCATATAGTTGTCTACACTAAGAACGCCGAGGCAGACCGTGCATTCTTCCGCGACATACTGGGGTTCAAATCCGTGGACGCGGGTCATGGCTGGCTGGTCTTTGCCTTACCACCAGCAGAAGCAGCATTCCATCCGTGCGATGAGAACGGCACCCACGAACTTTATTTCATTTGCGACGATCTGAAAGCGGAGATCGCTTCCCTTGCCAAGAAACATGTTAAGTGTTCTGACGTTCAGGAAGCACGATGGGGCTCGATTACGAAACTGCGGCTTCCGGGTGGCGGCGCAATTGGTCTGTACCAGCCAAAGCATCCCTTAGCAATAGGCCTGAAATGACGCGCCCCTGTTCTGAATTCCTTGCCGCTCGGCATTTCCGCCGAAACAAGCTCAGCTGCTGCCAGCTAGCGGGCTCTATTCATAGCGTGTCCGGACCCCATCAGAAAATCGTAGATATGCTAACTTCCTTCTCTCAACGTTCCATAACTGCTCCAAGAACGCTTTTTTGCCAGTTCCATAACCGCACTCATCACAGTGCTTGTCCTGAAAGGGAGAGCACCTCGACCTGTTCACGGATCGGAATCTGTTTATAGGCCTTAGTCGGTCGTTCAAAGTACCCGAGAATGACCTCGCTAAAAGCTCCTATGGCGCTGATCTGTGCAGCCGCAGCACCAGAACGGGAATCCTCGAAGTCTCTACCCAGGCCCAAACCGACAGCATACAGATCCCCACCAGGGCTCGATGCCGGGCACTACTCTCAGATCTGATCAGGAGAAGTGTTTGCTCTTGACATCGCCTTTTATAGAACCCGGCGCTCGATAAGACCAACTCAGCAAAGCCACAACAGTAGGACAGAGTGGCGGCCTTGAAGTTATTCCTCGGGAGGAATAGCTTGCAGGTGCTTCGCCGACTTGCGTTCTCTTATCATGACGCGCATGAGACGTACGCCGGGAACGAAGTGAATACGGCGAGCTTTACCCTTATAAGCATTGTCAGCTCAGACGAGAAAATTTGCCCTCCTGGTGCTTGGAGTATTGCTGTCGGTTGTAGGGAGCTCCTTCGCCCAACAGAGCGTGCAACCTGTTGCGTACGCCACAAGAACCGATCATGAACCCAAACTCGACGGCAGCCTGAATGACCCGGTATGGCTTACCGCCAAGCCAATCACCGACTTTCATCAGCGGGAACCAAATGAGGGAGAGCCTGCAACCGAACGGACGGAAATCCGTATCCTCTACACTCGCCGAGACGTTTTCTTCGGAATCACCTGCTTCGAGTCAGAACCGGGACACGTACTGGCGACCGAGCTTCGCCGCGATGTCAGTCAAGGTTTCGACGACCACTTTGAAATTGTCATCGATTCCGCGCACGATCACCGAAACGGTTATGCGTTTCAGATCAATCCACTGGGCACGCAACGTGACGGTCTCATTATTGAAGAGAGCGGAGGCGGGGAGGAGGACTACGGCGCGTCATGGGACGGGATTTGGACCTCCGCTGCAAGGCGGACGGATTTCGGCTGGACGGCAACGGTGGCAATTCCGTTTTCGACTCTGAACATTATCTCTTCTAGCGACCTTGTCTGGGGTCTGAATTTCAAGCGCTTTATTCGTTGGAATAATGAGGAAGACCTATGGTCTGCATGGCGGCGCGCGTTTGGAATCACCAAAGTCAGCCAGGCCGGTGTGCTACAAGGCATTGCCGACATCAGCGGCGGGCGGCTGCTGATCATCAAGCCATACGTGCTCGGCGGCTTCCGGCACTTGCCACCAGCCGCGATTGGCAGCGGGTTGGAACCGGGCACATCCATTCAACATACGGGTGGCGTGGATGCAAAAATTGGTATTCGTTCGAATCTTGTTGCGAACCTCACCGCCAACACTGACTTTGCCGATGCCGATGTAGACATCGTTCAGTTCAATCTCACGCCCTACAAACTCTTCTTTCCGGAAAAACGGCAATTCTTTCTTGAAAATGCGGGAGTGTTCGAATTTCCACTCGGAGGCGAAGCCGACCGCCTCTTCTTCAGCCGACAAATCGGCATTGATCCTATTACGGGACAAGAAGTCCGGGTTAATGGCGGCGGAAAAATCACGGGGAAGCTGGCCGGTTTCGATCTCGGTCTGCTTGACATCAGCACACGTGCCGAGGGTCCAAATCCTGAGGCGAACTACGGCGTAGGCCGGGTCAAGCGCTCGCTCTTTGGCGAGTCCTACGTCGGTGCGATGTATGTGGACAAGCGTTCCGGTAATCCGGCTGATCCGCACAACCAAACCGGCGGATTGGACGCTCGATTCGTCGTTCACAAAGACTTGGTACTGACCGGCTTTGGAGTCCTGACACGCTCGCCAGGGCTGAGTGGCGGGCAGAACGATGCAGGCGGCTCGGTGAGCTATCGCACGGATTTCGTAGATTTCGTCGCCGAACGCCGCCGCATCGGGCAGAACTTCAACCCTGAGGTTGGTTTCATCGAGCGCAACAATTGTATGTGCGACTTCTCTGATCTAACGTTGAAACCGCGACCGAAATTGAAGGGAATTCGAGAGTTGCAGTTTGAGGGCTTCATCTTTCACGCGCCTGATCTGTCCGGCGTCTTGCAAACGCAGGAATGGCAAACGACATTCCGCGCGAATTTTCATAACGGCGCGTACACCGATGACGATATCTTCGACGTGTTTGCTCAGCGGATCAGCACGCCATTCAACATTTACAAGAATGTCGTGATCCCGGTCGGCATGTACAGATGGGCGCGACATCAGCTTACGTATGGCTCACGTCAAGACCGGAAATTCACTTGGCGCCTGTTCGAACGCTTCGGCACCTACTACAACGGACATCTGAATGAAGCGCGCGCGAGATGGTCATACCGAGCGAGTGAACACCTGTCTCTTGACTTCAGCGAGCAGTGGAATCGCTTCCGCTTGCCGCAGGGAAATTTTTCCGTCGTGTTCGGCAGCATCCAGACGAACTACGCATTCTCTCGCTTCCTGTTTCTCTCGACCGTGCTGCAGATGGACACCGCGAACACGCAAGCAGCCAGCGCCAACCTCCGCTTGCGCTGGAACTACCGACCTGATAGCGATCTGTACGTCATCTATACTGCGGGCCAACGCTTCGCCTCGCTCGCTGCCGCCAATCCCATCCAACTGATGGAGCACCGGTTCGCAGTGAAGTTCACATATTCGTTTTCAAAATGAAATGCGCCTCGTTTGTCGGCTTACTTCAGACACTTGCGCTGCGTTCTTCATTGCGCCGGAAGGGGTAACGCTCAATGGCGCAATTGAATTTTCCTTAATCAAGAGGTACTCGCCGCCTGCTCTATGCGCGCTCTGACTGCATGGCGTGAGTTAGCTTTCATGGTCTCATGTCGTTCCCGGACCAAGCCTGGCTGGATCGGACATGGCCGCTCTAGAAGCCCTCTTCGCTGAGGATGTTATCTCTACCTCGGATGGCGGTGGGATCGTGCGCGCGGCGCGAGTTCCAGTTTCCGGTCGCGAGCGCGTGGCGAAGTTCATTGCCACTGCTGCACATTTCTGGAACGGCGTGACGCTTGCCTGGGTTGAGACAAATGGACAGGCAGCCGTCCTAGTCTCGCGCGATGACGTTCCCGTTGCGCTTACGACCATTGATGCCTCCGCGCAAGGCATCGATCAGATCATGTGGATCCTGAGACCGAGTAAGCTCGTAGGGATCTCAAATTCAGGCCAAAGGTTGGGCCACGTGCCAGGACCGGCAGCCGCATAGCGCGCCCGATCGCAACAAAGTATCCGAGAATGACCTCTGTGCTTGGTTGTAAATCCACGATTTTCCGCCAGTACTGAACAAAGATGTGGCTGTGACACTGAATCCGCGAGACAGCCGATGCGCGTCTGGCAAGAGATCTCCGGGTCGCAGTGAAGAGGAAAAAGCCGGAGGACATCCCCAGAAGGACTCTTAAGAACCGAGAACCCATCAGACTCTCGGGGATCTGCCAACTTCCGTCAACCTGGGTTACCTCTCAACAGCTCCGGCCATATCGGCGCGGTTGGCAACCAGTGATGACATCCGCTTAACGAGAGATTGCATCCTCACAACTGCATCGCACAAACAGGATCTTCTGACTGTGTTATTTCAGGATCGCAGAGAAGCAGGCCGGGTATTGGCGACGGCCCTCGAATCATTTCGGGACCGGCCTGATGTAGTTATATTGGCACTGCCGCGTGGCGGCGTACCAGTCGCTTATGAGGTGGCTCACTACCTGGACCTTCCACTCGACATTTTTATCGTGCGGAAACTCGGAGTTCCAGGACACGAAGAGTTGGCAATGGGGGCAATCGCTAGTGGCGGGACAGTTGTTGTGAACCGATCGGTCGTCGATGAGCTTAGTATCTCTGACGCTGAAATTGAAACCGTAGCCAAACGTGAAAAGCTGGAAATCGAACGTCGCGAGCGCGAGTATCGCGACGGACATCCTCCCATGGAGGTTGAAGGCCGAACCGCAATTTTGATCGACGATGGCCTGGCAACAGGAGCGAGCATGCGTGCTGCTGCGCGTGCCCTCCGACCCCGAGCGCGAAAGGTGATCGTAGCGGTACCCGTTGCCTCGCAATCGACATGCAATGAATTCCGCGCTGAAGTTGACGAGATCATCTGCGCCACCACGCCGCAGCCATTCTTTGCAGTGGGAATGTTCTATCGCGATTTTCAGCAAACTAGCGATGAGGAAGTCCGCACACTGCTGTCACAAGCTCGAGGCAGAAGTTCGTGGAGGGCCGCTTAGAGGAAGGCATGCTGTCCGCGAGCATTCTCGGCGAGATCAATCGGATTGCAATACCAATCACCTTCAGTCCCGCTGATTATGATCCACTGCTTCAGTGGATCGGAGATCGCGATCTGGTGCTGATCGGAGAAGCGTCGCATGGAACGCACGACTTCTATCGCGAGCGGGCGCTTATAACGCGGCGTCTTATTCAAGAGAAAGGATTCCGAGCACTTGCGATTGAAGGTGATTGGCCACACGCGCATCGCGTACACCAGTTTGTGCGCGGGATCGGCGAAGATGCCAATGCTTATGACTGTCTAGGTGAGTTCACGCGATTTCCTGCCTGGATGTGGCGCAACACCGACGTGCTCGCATTCGTCGATTGGCTTCGAGGATTCAACGATAGGATTCCAAAACGAGAGGACCGGGTCGGATTCTACGGTCTCGATCTTTACAGCATGCACTCCTCAATTCATGCCGTGCTTTCTTATCTGGACAGGGTGGATCCCGAAGCGGCACAGAGGGCGCGATATCGATACGGCTGCTTCGATCATTTTGGAGAGGACACACAGGCATATGGTTACGCTGCGGCATTCGGTTTATCCAAGGATTGCCAGAATGAGGTAATTGGGCAATTAGTCGAGCTACGCCGCCGCAGCGCTGATCTGGCTTCCCGAAATGGGCGTGCTGAGCCGGAGGACTATCTCTCTGCAGAGCAGAACGCACGTCTCGTGCAGAACGCCGAACGCTACTATCGCGCGATGTTTGCAGGGGGGGCCGAATCGTGGAATGTGCGCGACAGGCACATGGCGGAGACGCTTGCCTGGTTGCGCGCAAATCGACCGAAAGGGAAGACAGTGGTCTGGGCGCACAATTCGCATCTAGGCGATGCCCGGGCGACAGGCATGGCTGTTCAAGGCGAGGTGAACCTCGGTCAATTGGCACGCGAGCGATGGAACAATAACGTCTTCCTGCTTGGATTCACTACACATTCTGGAGAAGTGACGGCAGCCTCGCGATGGGAAGCTCAGGCGGAACGAAAGCGGGTCCGCATGGCACTGGAAGGAAGCTACGAATCATTGTTCCACCAGACGCGCATTCCTGCATTCGTGCTTTCGCTGTGGGATTCCGATCTGGCTCAAGCATTGCGAGGTCCGCACCTGGAGCGTGCAATTGGTGTGATCTATCTTCCCGAAACTGAGCGTATGAGCCATTACTTCAGGGGTCGCCTTCCAGAGCAGTTCGATGCGGTCATCCACATCGACAGAACCAAAGCGCTGATTCCGTTGGAGCGAACGAGCACGTGGGAAGCGGGTGAGACACCAGAAACTTATCCATTTGCGGTTTGAAGAGCCGAATTCACCAGGAAATCTGCGCTGATCGCGGGACATCTCGGCTTGCATTTCGCGATTCTTTTGATGAAGTACTCCACCGCGTCAGGAGGCAAATATGGGTGCTGTACCAATCCAACCTTTGCCGGAACCGTCCGCTCCCAGTCTGGGAATATGGACTGATTACACAAAAGAACCATGGCCACTCGGCGGATACGCAGCGCTCATTGCGGCTTACGTTGGGGGCACCTCAGCCCTGCTGATCTCAGCAGCGAAAGCAAATAAGCTACCGCAGGAGATCAACGTCAAAGATATCCTGCTGTTGGGAATTGCGACACACAAGCTGACGCGCATCATCACCAAAGACTGGGTGACGAGCCCACTACGAGCGCCTTTCACGCGCTACGTGCGAAGTCTCGGAGCAGGTGAGCAGAGCGACGAGAGTCGTGGATCGGGCGTGCGAAAAGCAATCGGCGACCTCATTACATGCCCCTGGTGTTCGGGACCTTGGGTGGCAACGACCTTGATAGGTGGCATGCTGTTTCGTCCGCGCCTCACCCGCGCGATTGCGGGCATGCTCGCGTCAGTGACGGTTTCCGATTACTTACACCACGTTTGGGATTTCACTCGCGCCGTAAGCAAGAAACGTGTGGAAGAAGGTTAAGTCGATCCAAAGCATTTATCACGGGAGTTTGCTTCATGCATATCTGGCTGCACATTCAGAGTTACGAGAACCCAGAGAGCGACGCGGGAACCTACTACGTCTGGAATCGCGACTAACCAAAGCTGCATGATCGATAGTGTAGGAGGAGATGTGTGCTGCTCAAAAAACTAGAAGAATCCGTTGCTGTTATCACCGGCGCTTCGAGCGGGATTGGACGCGCAACCGCACTGGAGCTTGCAGAGCGCGGGACTACTGTCGTTCTGGCCGCCCGTCGCGAAGCCGCGCTGCGTGAAGTGGCGGAAGAGTGCCGGCGGTTAGGGATCCGGGCTGATGTTATTCCCAGTGACGTCAGCGATGAAAATGCTGTTCGAGAGTTGGCGCGCCGTGCGATCGAGGCCTTCGGCCGGATTGATCTCTGGGTCAACAACGCTGCCGTAACTGTATTTGGACGCTTTGAAGAGACGCCATTGCAAGCTGCGCGGCGGGTAATCGACGTCAATCTTTTCGGTTATATCCACGGAGCGCGTGCAGTGATCCCCTATTTCCGGGAACAGAACTCTGGTGTGCTCATCAATGTGGCTTCACAGGTTGCAAAAATGGGAGAGCCGTTCGCCAGCTATTACGTAATGACGAAGTTCGCCATCCGAGGGCTTGGAGAATGTCTCCGTCAGGAGCTGAGGGACACGCGCATTGACGTTTGCACTCTCCTGCCGGCTGCGATCGATACTCCGCTCTATCAGCAGGGAGCGAATTACACAGGAAAAGTCGCCAAACCGATGTCGCCGGTTTATGACGCTCGTATGGTCGCGCGGGATCTGATCAAACTTGCTGAACATCCGCGACGCGAGATGCATTCCGGAATGAGTGGGCGCGTGGCTTCGGTTGCGCATTCGCTTGCGCCAGGACTCGTGGAGAAAGTAGCGGCGCGCAAGGTGGAAAAAGAACACTTTCTCGACAAGCCCGCCGAACCGAGCGAAGGGAACCTCTTTACTCCGATGCCCGAGTTCAACTCAATCGGCGGTGGATGGCAAGCGCGTGAAAAACCCAGTAGGACGCCTTTGCTCCTCGCTGCCGCAGCGGTTGCTTCCGTGATAGGAACGATGACCTGGTGGTTGCGCCGCAGGCCGCGGGGCCTGCGGAAGGTCATCGATCGCATGGTGGCATAGATGCCAAAAGACACTCTATGGATCGAGCGCACCTGGACGCAACGGCAGGTAAAGACCGGATGGATAGAGAGCCAGTGGACGCGAGTGGGCGATTTCCGCATGCACGCCCGCGTATCAACCAGCCCCGCTCGATACGAGTCACTTCCGGTTGTGCTTGTCCACGGAATCGGTATCACTAGTCGCTACTGGGTTCCAACTTCGGTCTTACTCGCTCCCTGGTTCCGCAACTACGCTCCCGATCTCCCTGGTTTTGGTCTTAGCGACAAACCACGCCGCACTCTGCAAGTGCGGCAGTTGGCCGACTGGATGGCCGCATGGATGCGTGCAAGGAATATCGCCGGCGCCGCTTTGGTGGGAAACTCCTTTGGCTGCCAGATCGTCGCCGACTTTGCCGTGCGCTATCCGGAGTTGCTTTCCTGCACCGTCCATATCGGACCTACGACTGATCCTAAAGGACACACGGCTCGTGAACAGGTCCGCCGATGGCAGCGGAATAATCCAGGCGAGCCATTCAGCCACAAAATTGTCTCTTATCGCGATTATTGGGACTGCGGCATCCCACGCGTTCTGCGCACATTCGCAAATTCTCTCGACGACCACATTGAACGCAAGCTGCCCCACATTCGCGTGCCCTCGCTAGTCGTGCGCGGCTCCTGTGATCCGATAGTCCCGCAACGCTGGGCCGAAGAGGCAACTCGGCTCCTCCCGAAAGGAAAATTGGTCGTTATACCGGGAGCATTTCACACGGTTAACTTCAGCTCTCCGCTTGAACTTGTGCGCGTAATGAAGCCCTTCCTTATTGAGGTAAGTCGCTCCCTGGAGCAGCACCAGGAGAAAGCCGCGTGAACCCCGGTAAGTACATCGCGGACTTCGATTCGGCAACCGCGATGTTGCGTGCTTTGAGCCTATTCCTAAAAGACAGGGACTTTCCCATGCTGGGAACGCAGCCCATTACCATACCCGCCTACGTTCTGGTAAACCGCCTTCCTCGATGGCTGCAGGAAAAGGTATACATCTTTGGGGGCTGGATTGAGGCGATCCGTCCGAAGCAGATGGAGCAGATCAACGCTCAGCAGATGTCGAGCTGGGCGGCAGACCATTACCCAAGACGTGAATATCCGATGGTTGCAATCGGCTCTTCGAACGGTGCTGCCATACATCTCTTTGCCGCGCTGGGCATTCCGTGGCTTCCGCAGACCTTTCTTATTCCAATTCGGCACGAAGCACTTGACCCGGATGATCCAGGCAAAGCGATGGAGCACTTTCTCCCTTTAGGAGAGACACTGTTGCGGCGCAATCCGGAACTGCAGCTTCATCATATGCACGATGCCAACCAGGATCGGCTCATGATTCAGACTATGGGATATTTCCGAGTTAAATTCCGTAGTCTCCCCGCAGGGTACAAAGAATTCTTGGTCAATAGTCTCAAACCGGGAAGCGCGATTCTGCTGATGGAATGTGATCTTAAGTGGCCAGTGACTGCAGTGAACCGGCGATACTTCTTTCAGCATGGCGCGTTGGGTGGACTTGAACCCGGTGAATACGAGCACGGAGGACCTCAAGTTGAACATCTTTTGCGCTCACAGGGGTCTACGCGTACGCACTGGGATTGGCCCCCAACCGACACAGAAGCTCCAGAGGCGGAGTGGGGCTTTGAATCGGCCTGGCGCGAAGAGATTGAACTGCTGGCACGTCAACGAGGCTGGCGTGTAATTCGAATGTTGTTCAATCAACCTGAGGACCTAAGTCCTGTGGTCGCAGATTTCTATCGCTGGTGGTATGCCCAACGTGGGCTGCCGGCAAGTCGACTGCTCGTAAGTTCTTTCATCCTCATGGAACCGTGGTGGACCTTGCGCACGGGCTCTGTCCCTTTTTGGATGGTCTTCAACACACAGCGTTCGGCCGATGCGCTGAGCAGTTATCTCCAAAGCCGGAGTGCGTTCAATGACATCTATCTTTCGTTGTTTTCGCACGGCGTCGAATCTGCTGGTGTTGTTCCCATCTCGAAGTGGAGATACTTGCTCGATCAGGCTACGAAACGAGGGGAATTTCTAGGTGTAGATCCTGAAAGCTATCCGCGCGACTTCGCGATTTTCGTTCGCCATCATCTCGCTGCCAAGCGAATTGAAGCACGTTACGGAATGCCCGGTCCGATCTCTTGGAACGTATTCGAAGACTTCCTTGTGAGTTCTGAGAAAAAGTATCGCGTGCGTCTCTTTGAGAGCACATTTTCTCCTGGCCTTTCCAGAGTACTCCGGCAGGAATCGGCTGCATAGGCCATCTGTTTCCCTGCACCAGTCCTATCTCGCGCTGATCTAATGAGCTCTGGTTCAATCCAGACGATTGTCAGCGCTGTCACTGAAGGGCCTTGATGACTGCCAATAGCTCCGGGATCTATATTGAACTGGCAGACGTAGTGTTGTTTCTTCACGCTGTCTTCATCGCGTGGATGAGCTTTGGCGCTCTCTTGACGCGTTCGCATCCTCTTTTGAGAAGATTGCACATTGCTTCGCTGATTTGGGGAATTCTGATTGAACTGTTCCCTTGGACGTGTCCACTGACCTACTTTGAGAATCTCCTGGAGGCCAAGGCTGGAGTTGAACCATACCAGGGTAGCTTTTTGTTGCACTACTTGGACAAGATTGTTTATCCAGACATTTCGCCAGTAGTTCTTACACTTGCCGGAGTACTTGTTTGCGCTGCCAATCTCAGTATTTACGCTCGGCGCACTTTGCTCTCTGCAAGGAACAGCAAGAGGGTTGAGCGATGCGATATGGCATTGCTATTCAGCGGGCACTCTTGACGTTTCAGCTTTGTGGCACTCGCGTGAGCTGCGTATCGATCCATTGCGCCTCATCGTTAAAACCAACCTCTCGGCAAAATTCGCGAAGATGGGCATATCGGGATATCGGATCGAAGCTGATACTCCAATAAAGCTTTCTCAGATCCACGGGACACAGATGCGGTGGACGTGCATCGCTTTCGGCGAGATGATTCGAGCCGTTCATGATGCACCGGAAGTAGATGCAGTGGGCAATTCCGAACATGTGTCCCGTCTCATGTGCCAACACCTTGCAGCTTCTCCGAAGTATTAGTTGCCCCCGATCCGATGAGTCTTCACCATAGAAGAGCGGATCATAGCGGGCGAAACTATAGACTCCGACACGATCTCGCAATGAAGCTTCTCCAAAGACAAAGTTCCAGGATGGATCAGGATATAGATCTTGCATCGTAATTCCGAGCAAGCAATATGCATCGCCGGGAAGTTGAGTCGATAACAGGTGCAAGATATCTGCGGTTAGAAGTTGGCGCTTTCCCGAAGACGAATTGATACGGCTTGTGATCCCAGCCGTTCTGTAATCGATTTCCTCCCGAACGTGAACTGGCATGGCGAAGAAGGCTTCCGTCCACTTCTTGAGGTCACGCAAGGATGGCCCAGGCGCAGAGAACCGTTCCAAAGGTTGCAGATAAATAGTGCGCCGAATTTGCTCTGGGCGGTTTGGATGTGAATCTAGGAATTGTTGAAATGTTTGTCCCGGCTCAGGATGATTGGCCAACCAGTCCTGCGGGCCGGGAACGTTGATCGGGTCAAATCCGTTTGCATTTAATAGTGCGCGAATGCTTTGTGGCACTGCTTCGAGGCTTCCTATCGCTTGCTGTCGGTTGTGCGCATTTGGGAGGTTTACCTGCATTTACTTTTCGAAGACTTCAAATGCGAACAGCATGAGTCTCAGCCGTACAGCTGGGGTGTAGCTTAATCGGAGCTCAGCAATGTCTAAAGCGCCAACTAAGGCCTTGATCACTTCGAGACATCTCTGCTCGAAAATGAGGGCATCGCAACCGCATGTCGGAAGTGTGGCGGTACGTTGGATTTCCGGCAATTCGTTGCACGAGTTTGAAGCTATGTCGGTAGCGCGCGTAGTCGAGATCAGTTCCACATCCGACTAAAGTCTTGAGGATGCGGTTGCACAAGGTATCAGCCGGGCTTCCAAAACCCTTCGCGAGATTCGGAGCGCGTGGGTTAAGGAACAGGAAGTGCAGGTTCAGAACAATAAGATCGCAGCATATAAGGTAGTGATGAAGGTCACGTTTGTGCTCGAGGACACCGATGTAATCATTTGATTCCGCTTACGAGGGTTAATCCTATATGGACACTACTCAGGCCTTGCCAGTGCAGATTGTTGCCGGTGACGCCGTCTTGCAAGGCGATCTGCACGTCCCCGCGAACGCTGGCGGCATTGTTCTCTTCGCTCACGGAAGCGGCAGCAGCCGACATAGTCCGCGTAATCAGTATGTAGCGAGCGTACTGCAGCAGGCGGGGATCGGTACATTGCTTCTCGACTTGCTCACTGCAGATGAAGAGGAAGTCGACCTCAGGACTGCCCAACTGCGATTTGACATTGAGCTGCTGGCGAACCGCTTACTGCACGCTACTCACTGGGCTAGCAAGCAACGTCATTTGGAGAGCCTCGGGATCGGATACTTCGGAGCAAGCACCGGAGCGGCAGCTGCCTTGATCAGCGCGAGCAAGATACCGGAGGAGATCGGAGCAGTAGTCTCGCGAGGTGGCCGTCCTGATCTGGCTGGATCTGCCCTTGGCGGTGTTCACGCACCTACTCTTCTCGTCGTCGGCAGTGAAGATCATACTGTTTTGGAACTGAACCGGAGAGCAATGTCGCAACTGCGTTGCGAGAAGAAGCTCGAAATCCTTCCCGGCACAAGTCATTTGTTCGAGGAACCCGGAGCACTCGAGGAAGTAGCGCGACTTGCGCGCGAATGGTTGGAACAGCATTTACCGCGACGCGATAAGCGGACCCAGGCCGCATGATCTACATTCAGCGCAACCGCGAGCTTGTCGCAGACTTCTGAGCTGGTCCGAGCTGGCGCTCATTTGACGGCTTTGACCGGAATTTATCCGCTGCATTCTAGTCGCGCAGGGACTCGCCCTACCAATCGAATTGGTCCGAAGTCGCAACAATCAATACAACATCAGATTTCAATTTTCTTTGCCGGCCAGATAACTGGGAATCGAGCAGCAGTTTTGAAGCAAGCCGTCTATTATCTCGCGCTGTACCGCTTGAAAATTGATTGGTACGTTCGAGACTCAATCGCGGCAGGCGCGTTGTTTCCGTGTAGCCGACGTCCAGTGCGTGCGGCGATCAGTAGGCAGCGGCTCTCCCGAGCGAGCAGCGTCACATTGCGCCAGTGCAACGGTTATTGTGCAACGTTAAGCTTTTCTCAAGCGGAATTTCTGATGAGAGGCGATAGTGATGTCACAAACTTCCGGATCCAGCGACAACCCTTCGATGAAGCACTACAGAGCCCGCCCAAGATGACGTGGCAGATTTTGGCGCAAACACCAGAGACAACTCTGGATGCAGAAACAAAATCAAAGGTTAATGTTGCGGTTATCCAGCTCTTAAGTGCGCTTTGAGAACTCTTCCGTGGTTCTGTGGAAGGGACGATTCTAAGCGAGACGGCGAAGCTATACGTCTCTGAAGCGGGGGACCTCGCTCAATGTTAGGATCAGCAGTTGGATCGGCTGAGAGTTGGTACGCAGTGTATACGCGTGCGCGTCATGAAAAGAAAGTGGCTGTTCAACTGCAACAGCATTCAATCGAGTTCTTTCTTCCGCTCTACAAACAGGAGAAACGTTGGAACAACGGCTTGAGAGTGCAAATTGAATTGCCTCTGTTTCCCGGCTATCTGTTTACTCGAATACCTCTTAGTCGACGTCTTGAAGTTCTCAAAGTGTCAGGAGTGGTTTCTTTCATCTGCGCTGGAAATGCCTGTCCTGTAGCTCTACCCGTTAGCGACATCGACCATCTGAGAATTGCCTTGGATAAATTCAAGACAGAGCCACATCCATTCCTCACGATCGGCCAATCAGTACGAATTATTGCCGGGCCGTTAACAGGCTTAGAAGGTATCCTGATCGCGGCTAGAAATCAGTCCAAAGTAGTTCTATCCATCGATCTTATCAAGCGATCGGTCGCGATTGAAGTTGATTCTGCCGATATAGAACAGTGCTCCACTAATCTCTCGATCGAGGCGCGCCGGAGCCCTGCAATGTATCGCTGTGCGGCGTGACCGATCTTCGCGTCATAACACCTACTCCTTAGATAATCCCATAGTAACCATGGAGGTCAAACGCATGCTCACTGACGTGCGAACAAAGGTGTCTACCTGTGTAATCGCGGCGGCAATGTTTTGCTGTCTTGACACGGCTCGCACGCAAACCTCCAACGAGCGCACGTTACATGCACCGGACTCTTCCAGCAGACTGAGTGTGAGTTCCAGAGATTATGTAGTCAGTCCGGACGATCTGCTCGATATCTTTATCGTGGACGTACCTGAGTTATCGCGCCAGTATCGAATAAGCACTAGCGGTCAGCTCAATTTCCCGCTTATCACGAAGGCGATCGACGCGGCGGGTCATACGCTCGACGCTCTATCATTGACATTAAGGGATTTGTTGCAGCAATCGGGTACGCTGACCGATCCGCGTATCACCATCAGTGTTAAGGAGTCGCGACTGCACTCCATCGCGATCACCGGGGCTGTAAAGAAGCCTCAAATCTATGAGGTGATGGGGCCTACCAGGATTCTTGATCTGCTGTCCCTGGCTGGTGGCCTGGCCGATAACGCTGGGCCGGCAGTCAGAATCACGCGATCATCTACCTGCGGTCAAACTGAAAATGCAAGCGGGCAAAACTCCTCGCCAGAGATCGCGGTAACGCAGGAGGTAACCACCCTCAATCTGAGAACTCTTCTGTCAGCGCCAGATGCAAAACTCAACGTGAATGTTTGTCCTGGGGACTGGGTAACGGTTCCCCCTGCCGATGTTATTTACGTAGTTGGAGCAGTACATAAGTCAGGCGGATTTGAACTTACTACCGAGCACGACAAACTTTCAGTCATGCAAGCCATTGCACTGGCAGAGGATCTTAAGCCGACTGCCAGGCGAAACGATGCACTGATCATAAGGCGGAACAGCTCCGTGCCCAACGGCCGCATGCAGATTGCGGTAAATTTGCGCAATATTTTTGCAGGCAAGAGCCCGGATGTTCCTCTGCAACCTGACGATATCCTCTTTGTTCCCGAAAGTGCTGGCAAGAAGGCTCTAACGCGAGGCGCCGAAGCGGCAATCCAGGTTGCCACTGGAGTTGCAATCTATAGGCCCTATTGAGAGGACCAGAATGACGAATCCGCTGATGAAGAGTGATCCCGCAACGCGCAGGGAACTCGTCGATTACGAGATTGCGCCACACGCTACTCCAGAACCTATAACGATTTCTCCGCGCTATTATCCGGCTCCAAACTCCGGCCCAGAAGCGGGATCGCTGGCCCTCTACTGGAACATCTTGCTTCGCCGCCGATGGAGCATCCTCGCCGTAGTATTTCTGGCTACGCTCACCGCCACACTGGCATCGCTAAAGATGAAGCCGATTTACAAGGCCACCGCGCGCATTGAAGTTGAAGCGGACACCCCACAAACGCAAATGCTCAATGATCGCTACCAGCAATTGCAGACCGACCAGGATTTCTTGCGCACCCAGGTCCAAGTTTTGCAAAGCGACAATCTGGCTTGGCGAACGATTGAACAGCTCGGGCTTGCCGACAACCGGATGTTTGCTGACGAGAGCCGAGTTATCGACGCACAAGCCCACAAAATGAAACTAATCGAGACATTTAAGAGGCAGCTCAGTGTTGAATTGGTTCCGGGCAGCCGGGTAGTTCTCGTCGGTTTCGAGAGTCGCGATCCTGAACTAGCCGCTCGGATAGCCAATACCCAAGTGGAAAACTATAGCGACCGTAATTTTCGCCAAAAGTATGACGCCACGCGCCAGGCTGCCGGAAAAATGGAAGAGCAACTCGACGAGCTCAAAGCCAAGGTCGAGAAGTCACAACGCGCGCTCGTCGAGTACGAACGTCAGAACGCAATCCTCAGCATAGGAGAGAAGCAAAATGTGGTCCAGCAACGGCTGGGCGAAATCAGCACTAATTTCACTCAATCGCAAAATGACCGCATTCAAAAGGAAGCACTCTACAATCAGATACAGGCAAATCCGGATCAGGTACCCGCCATAGCCAACAATGAGGTAATGCAAAAGCTGGAAGAGAATTATGCCAATCTTCGCGGCCAATATGTTGAGGCGCTGAATCAGTATGGACCAAACTATCCAAAGGTACTTCGTCTCGACAAACAAGTGAAAGAGGCGAGCGCGTTGATCGCAGCGGAACGCGGAAGAATAGCCCAGCGGATCCGGAACGAGTATTTTGCAGCCGCTCGCCGGGAACAGCTCTTGGGCGCGACTCTAGCCGAGCAAAAGAAAGAATCAGGGAATTTCAACCGCTTGCTGATTGAGCATGACTTATTAAAGGGAGACTTCGAAGCTAATCAGCAGCTCTATCAGCGGCTGCTTCAACGTGTTAAAGATGCTACGGTCATTGCCGGCTTAAGCTCGACCAATATTCACATTGTGGATCCCGCGCTCGCGCCGATCATCCCAGTGAGGCCGAGAACGCGACTTAACATAGTGCTCGGTTTGCTTGTCGGAATGATTTTCGGGAGCATGCTGGCCTTCATTCAGGATTCATTGGACAACTCGCTGAAGAGCCCTGAAGAAGTGGAAATGCTGATCGCGACGCGCGCGCTGGCCCTGATACCGATGAAGCGTCTTACCCGGGCAGAAAGGCTTCTGGCAACCAACAGGAGTATCAATGCAAGAGAGAACGGAACTGCACTACTGAATGTGGCGGCGCAGACCACTTCCGAGCAGTCAGAAGCTTATCGGGCGCTGCGCACGTCGGTGCTATTGTCTGTAGCTTCTCGTGCGCCCCAAACCGTTCTTATTACCAGTGCCAAAATAGGAGAAGGCAAGAGCAGCACTGCATTGAATCTCGCCATGGCATTGGCGCAATGCGGCAGTTCGGTCGTACTGCTCGACTGCGACTTGCGCAAGCCAATCCTTGCCCGGCTCTTAGGAATACAAAACGAGCGTGGCATGAGCACACATTTAACTGGGCACGACAGCATCGACGACGTCATTCAGCAGTACGGGGAGCAGCCCAACCTGTGGCTCATTCCGTCGGGACCCATCCCGCCCAACCCGGCTGAGCTGCTTTGCTCGGAAGCGATGGAATCGCTTTTTGCCGAGCTCAGGCAACGGTTTAAGCACATCATCATCGATTCTCCGCCGCTCCTTGCGGTCACCGATGCGACGGTCCTCGCAAGCGCCGTGGATGGCGTCATTCTGGTCGTCGAGAGTGGAGTTACACCCAAGAAGTTTGTAAGTCGAGCTCGCAATATTCTCGATGGCGCCAATGCCCGCCTATTGGGCGTCGCATTAAATAAGGTACACATGCACCATGACGGATACTACGGCTCATATTATTCCGGGTATCACGCCTAGCCTCCTTAGACCGCAAGCTTCGCAGCTCTGTCCTTATCTTACTGTCCATCGATCAATGTTCTCATGACCCTGCATTCTCGATTTTCGCGCATTGTATTTCTGTTATTAGTGCTTGCAGGCGGGCTGTCTTTGACTTTGCTGGCTGCTCGCGTAGTTATTGCGCAGGAGCTGGCGCGCTCGAACGATATCTCGAACTTGATGTGGAGTTTGCGACTCGATGAAAACAATGCTGCCATCCATGATCGTCTTGGATTGGCTTATCAATGGAATCTGAATGATAGCTCCTCCGCAATACGGCATCTTCGCCGTGCCACCGTCCTCAATCCATACCAAGCGGCTTACTGGGTCGATTTGGGAAATGGCTGCGAATTGGCAGGTGATCTCGATTGCGCTGTACACGCATTCGCCAGCGCGGTGCGGCTTGCGCCACAACGCCCTGACTTTGAATGGAACAAAGCCAACCTCGATTTGCGCATTGGCAGCAGCGACCAAGCTCTGAAGGATTTTGCCCGGTATCTTCAGTTGGATTCTTTCGCATTGCCAAGAAGCTTTCTCGTGCTGGACCGGGGATTCAATGATCCACTGCTGGTATGGCAGCGAGTAATTCACACGCTTGACGATCCTAAGAGCGAACTGACCTATCTGGACCTTGTAAAGGCCTATCATCCTAAGTTTCCAACCGACACTATGTGGAAGCAGCTCATCGCCGAACGTCATCCGTTCCCGGCCGCTGCTGCGATTCCATACGTGGATCGCCTTCTGAAGATTGGGGACTACGTCGACGCGGAACACGCCTGGTCCGATCTAAAGGGGGTAGGAGCAGTCCAGGACAGCTCGCGTGCTGACAACATGGTTTTCAATGGAGATTTCCATCAAACTCCGCTCAATGGTGGCTTCGACTGGCGTTTGCAGGAACAGCCATTTCTCAGTGTTCAGTTGGCTGCTGGATCCGCATGCGAAGAAAGCCGTTGTTTGCACGTCAGCTTTCCTGTTCCTACAAACTCTGATTACGAAGCGGCTTACCAGATTGTGCCGGTTCGCCCGAACCAGAGCTACATCTTGAGCGCAGACATGCGTTCGCAGGAAATCACGTCGGACAGCGGCCCCAGATTGCGCGTTGTTGATCTTGAATGTCAGACGTGTCTGGACGCCGCAACCGCCCCAGCAATAGGCACGACCGCCTGGCATAAAGAAGAGTTGACCTTCATTACTGGCCCGTCAACCCGCTTAATAAGAGTATCCATTTGGCGCCCGCGCAGCCGGGTGTTCCCAATGGAGATCAGCGGCGATTTCTGGTTGCGCGCCATTACCATGCGCGCTGAGGAATCCGCACGAATCACGAGCTAACAGCAGTGAGAGCAAGCGCGTAAACGAAGCTGTCGCTTGATCCGATCATGAGAAGTACTGGAACGGTCTCAATTCCGTTGCGCTCACCGCAAGTGACGCTTGCGCTGCCGGACCGCGGGCCCTATAGCGCAGAGGCCATCTGGTTCAACGCAGCGCGCTTCATTTTGATGGTTGTTCTCTTCTTGGCGCCGCTGGCCTTCGGCGCGGTTGAACCCTGGGCCTTCGGCTCGATCATCTTCCTGATAGTGGCAGCATTGTTTTGCTGGGCAGCAGGCTGCGTGAGCGAGCAGCGGATCGTGCTGCTATGGACCCCAATTTACATTCCCGCGCTGCTGTTTGCGGCGTTCGCCGCAGTGCAACTCTTTACCGGCCGAACCGCAGACCGCATCGCCACTCGGGACTCTCTGCTCGCATGCTCCGCCTATTTGCTGGTGTTTACCTTATCGGGAAGTTTATTTAGCTACCGTGGAACGCGGCAATGGTCGCAGTTAGGACAAGCGGTCACCATCTATAGCCTCGTGTTGTCACTGTTCAGCATCATCCAGTTCTTTACCGCTCCCGAGCGCATCTACTGGACGGTCATTCCACGCTGGGGAGGCTCCATCTTCGGTCCGTACGTCAATCACGATCATTACGCCGGACTCATGGAGATGATCTTTCCCATTACGGCAATGTTTTGGATCACCCGGCCGCGGGACGACGCCTG
>QIBA01000073.1 GCA_003225175.1 Acidobacteriota bacterium | reverse complement strand
TACGGCGGCACGATCAAGATGCCCGTGACGCATCGTCTGAG
This sequence comes from Acidobacteriota bacterium, assembly GCA_003225175.1. Taxonomy (NCBI): domain Bacteria; kingdom Pseudomonadati; phylum Acidobacteriota; species Acidobacteriota bacterium. The sequence continues at coordinate 24,797 of QIBA01000073.1, read as the reverse complement.
CCTGACGGCCAAGGGCGATCAGCGGACCGAGGATCAGGGACTCGAGACCCGTGCGGTCGAATTGGACATGGGCTTTAAGCTGACCGATAAGTGGAGCTTCAGCACCGGAGTACGCGACGATCTGCGCAAGGACCGTTCACCGGTTGTGCCGCTAACCCAGGAACAGGGCGAGCGTACGGACGCGGTCGCGCAGGTGAAGTTCGATCCCGGCGGAGTGTGGCGTGCTTATGCCTTCGTCCAAGACACGGTCGCGGCAGACGGCAACCGCTTGGACAACGGTCGTATCGGTGCGGGAGGCTCCTATCGCTTAACGGAACGCTTCCGAATCGACGGCGAGGCTTCCGACGGAGACCTTGGGCTAGGGGGAAAAGTCGGCACGAGCTTCCTTTATTCCGAGCGGACCAATCTCTACCTTAATTATTCGCTCGAAAACGAGCGTGCGGACAACGGCCAGGAAGTCCGCCAAGGCAGCTTGATCTATGGAGAGAAGAGAAGGCTCTCAGATAGCTCCAGCGTCTACGTCGAGGAGCGATACCAGGACGGCGGGTCGATGAGCGGTCTTACGCACGCCACCGGAATCAACCTCGTAACCAAAGAGCGCTGGAATTTCGGAGGCAGCGCGGAGTTCGGGAAGCTCCGCGACTCGCAGACCAGTGCCGAGACCAAACGCAAGGCGGCTGGAATCCGCTTGGGTTACGGCCGTGAAAGGATTCAGTTCTCGAGCGCAGTCGAGTATCGCCGAGACGACGCAGAACAACCCGACACGACGCTCACCAAAAGGACTTTGTTGCTCTTCCGCAACAACTTCAAGCTCCAACTGACGCCTGATTGGCGAATGATCGGCAAGCTGGACCACTCGATCAGTAATAGCTCGCTCGGCGAGTTCTTTGGCGGCGGCTACACCGAGGCCGTAGTCGGTTACGCATACCGTCCTGTGTTACATGACCGGCTGAGCGCCTTGGTCAAGTACACGTATTTCTATAACGTCCCGACCACGGACCAGTTTACAGCGCAGAATACTGCGGCCGAGTTCATTCAGAAGAGCCACGTCGGATCGCTGGATCTGACATACGACCTCACGTCGAAATGGTCAATCGGCGGCAAGTACGCCCACCGCCTGGGAGAGATAAGTCTTGATCGCGACCAGCCGCAGTTCTTCGATAGCCCCGCGCACCTCGGGGTGTTGCGCATGGACTGGCGGTTCCTAACGGGCTGGGAGAGTATGGCCGAGGTGCGAATGCTAGAGCTGCCCGACATCACTCAACGCAACAGCGGCGCGCTGGCTGCGATCTATCGCTACCTCGGGAAGAACCTGAAGGTTGGCGCCGGCTACAACTTCACCAACTTCTCCGACGACTTGACCGACCTGAAATACAACCACAAAGGCGTATTCTTCAATTTCATCGCGACCAAGTGAGCCTCGCCTGGGTTCGAAGACGTTTTATAGAACCCGGCGTCATGCTGAGAGCAACGGACTCACCTTGAAACTGGCCGAATTCACTGCTGTTCGCGGAACAGCGAATTTATCAGCGAATTTAACAGCGAATTTTTTTAAAAAAGGCGGCGAGCAACGGACGATTCCGCGCAACCGCCTGCCGCCTCAGGGATTACGGAAATTCGCGATTTTCCCCGCCAGAAAGAACAGTGAATAACAGTGAATAAGCAGTGAATCATGAAATTCGCATCCGTTGCTCGCGCCCGCGTCCGAAGATTGCGGCGAGCACTCTCCCCGAGCCGCCCGAGTTCCAAAATGAAATTTTCGTTGACCGCAATCTTGACTCGTGGTAGCACCGAACTAATGTTCGGTGCTGGTTTTCACGTGGGAGCCCCGGATTTGGGTTTTCAGGTGGAAGCCCCCGGATTTATCCGGGGGCAATGCTTCAGCGTTGCAAAGAAGCGATTGCATAATAATGTTTGGGCTTTAGCCCCGGGGCGGTTCCCGATCTGAAACCCCACGGCTAAAGCCGGAGAAAAAAGAATGCTTGAATTGGCAAATCGAATCGACGCCGTTCATCGTCAGCGCATCCTTTTGAAAAAACCGCAAAAGGATGCGGCACCCATTTCTTAGGTACTGCAAGTCTGAAAATCAAAGGCAGCGAAGGCTGTGCCACCCGTCGTTCGCCTCTTCATTCCGTGCCTCCCGAACCGCTGGTGGCAAGATTGCTCTGCGTGCTCGTGCTCCCGCTTGGTCTCGGCGCACTCAAACCGTCGGCAAACAAGTAATTTTGCAATTGCACCGCGCTAGTCCAAAGTTCTCCCAACGTTTGAGCATAGTTTTCTTGCAATTGGAAAAATGTGCGTTGCGAAATGATTACCTCCGGATATGCAGCCGCCATGTTCCGGTATTTCTGTAGATAGAGCTCGTACGCACGCTGCGCTCGAGGAATCAACTGGGTCCTGTAGCGTTCGGCCTGCAACTTGTCAGTCGCGTACTGCTGCAGGAGCGGTTGGGCGCTCTGAGCGAGCCTGAGTTTGACTCGCTCGATCTCGCGCTGAGAGCGTTCCAACTCGTACTTCGAGGCCTGAACATTGCCCTGATTGCGGTTGAAGACTGGAATCTGGATGCTTGCGGTGGCGAAGCCCTGGGCGCCCACCGGTCGCATGGAAGAAGAATCGATTTCGCGATTCTGTTCCACACCCGCGCGAAGCGTCAGGTCGGGAACGGCTTCGCGTTTGTCTCGCGCGAGTGCCGCTTCAGCACGCCTGACTTCCTGCTCGGCGCGTTTGACACTGGGACTCTGGTGTACTGCGGCTTCCACCCAATGCTCGATGTCGATCTCAGGAGGGTGTTCGAGGTCGCCATTGAGGAGCGTCAATGTGAGGCCGGGCTGGCTGGACACAGCCGCCAGGGTACTGAAGGCCTGGATGTACTTACGCTGGGCGCGAGCGAGATCAATCTTTGCTTGCTCGGCTTCCACTTCCGTCTGGAGCACATCGGGCGCATCTGCCTGCCCGACATTGGCGAGCTGGTGAACGGTCGCAGCCGCGTCCATCGCAAGTTGCAGAAGCTGACTACGGACTTCCACAGTCTTTTGCGCGGCCAGAGCTTCATAAAATTGCACCCGAACAGCGCCTAAGATATCGAGCTTCTGCTCTTCAATGCCGATCTCATCCGCCTTATGCTGTTGTTCGAAAACATTCCTGCGCAGTCCAAGCTTTCTGCCGAGCACAATGTTCTGCTGAACGAAGCCGCCTTGCTCGCCTCCGCGAAACGATCCTCCGCGAATCTCTTCCCCTTGATATCCAATCGACGGATTCGGCCAAAGGCCAGCTTGTCGCGCCAGCCCCGAAGATTGACCAGCGATAGCCTGCGCCTGCGCTAACGTCGGATTGCTTTTGAGCGCAAGCTGCTCAAATTCGTCAATCTTTTTTGTCGGGCTTTTGCGAGCACTCTCCAACAGGTCCGTAACGGGAAGATTCGCTCCGGTTTTCTGTTCCGGATTCTCGGGTTCCTGCAAATCGCTGACATGGGAGGGAGTTGTTTCCGGGCTCCGCATCTGCATGTGTTCCATTTTCATTTCTGGCTGCGGATTAGCTTGTTGCTGCTGTTCTATCGTGGGCAAAGCCCCCTGAGGAGTCTGCATGCCAGGCGCTCCTGAAGGCCCCGGCTGTGGCGCCTGCTGATTTTGTTTTCGTGGCTCTTTTTGCTGGGGAATCTGCATGCCCGGCATCGGATGCTGTTGTTGTTGCGCCGGCATCTGCATGCCAGGCATCTGATGTTGGTGTTCCTGTGCGCCAGTGCCCGTTGCCAGGAGCAGCGCGAATGGTAGTGCGATAGTTCTTTTGGTTTTCATCGGCTGCTCCTATTTGGGGTGCTGCATGCCCGGCATATCATGCATTTCCATGCCCGGCATCTCAGGCTTATTCGATTTCTCTCCACGGTGAACGCGCTCCATCACCTCGGCGTACTTGTCGGGCTGAAGGACGCGCACAAGCGTCATCATGCCTTGCATGAATCCGCTCCAGCCCGGCGGCAAGCCATAGTTCTGCGGCTTGTCCACCATTTGGTCCATCGCCATCATCGGACCCTCCATATACGCATCCTGAGGAAAACCGGGAACCGAGTCGGCGTTTTGCGCGATGTCTCCGTTCGTTGTTTGCATGTCCATGCCCTGCATGTTCTGTTCAGAGTTCTTTTGGGAAATCGGTCCGTTACTCTTGGGAAAATCGTTGGTCGATCCGAAGCCCATTCCTCGGCCCAAGCTTGGTCCGTAGTCCTCGCCGGTAGGTACCCCGGGTTCTCCGGTGAGCATTCCCATTCCGTTTTCCATGTTCACGCCGGCGGGAGTGCCGCGGCCAATGCGCGACATCGGTCCGACGTTTGAGGACATCTGGTTCATCATGTGGTGGGGCAAGTGGCAGTGCAGCATCCAGTCACCCGGATTATTGGCGACGAACTCCACATCACGAGCTTGCGCCACGCCGACGAGAACCGTGTTTCCCGAAATCCAACCCGACTCTGGAATACGTCCACCCTCGGTTCCGGTGACCACGAACGTATGCCCGTGCAGATGGATAGGATGATGGTCCATTCCCAAATTGATCATGCGGATACGAACCCTATCGCCGAGGCGAACAATTAGAGGAGTATTCGCTGGTCCAGCTTTCCCGTTAATCAGCAGCCAGTTGAATTCCATGTTCATGGAATTCGGAACCACGTTGTTCGGTAGCACCGCATATTCCTGCAGAATCACCATGAAGTCTTTGTCTGCGGACGGCCGGTAAGACTGCTTCGGATGCATGATGAAGGCGCCAAGCATGCCCATCATTTCCTGCATGGCCATATGCGAGTGGTAGAAGTAAGTACCCTCTTGGTGCAGCGTGAACTCGTAAATGAAGCGTCCGCCAGGCTTGATCGGCATCTGGCTGATGCCGGGACCACCGTCCATGTTGTGGGGAATTTCGAAGCCATGCCAGTGCATCGAGGTAGGCTCGGGCAAGTGATTGTCCACGATGATGCGAATACGGTCTCCTTGATTGATCTGAATGGTCGGTCCGGGAGCGCTGCCGTTGAAGCCCCACAAAATCAATGTCTTATTGGGAGCGATTTGTTGCTTCACTGGCTCGGCAATCAGATGAAACACTTTGACGCCGTTATCCATGGTGAATGGCAAATCAGGTACATCCGGAGTTTGCACCGGCACGTTGAAACCCTGGTGGACGCCTGCTTTATGCTCCTTGCGAATTTGCCCTGTACTGCTCGATTCCTGGTGGGCAAACAATCGCGGAAGACTCAGCGCGCTTGCGCCAATCGTGAAAAAACCGCGCAGGAAATTACGACGGTCGCTCATAACGTGAACTCTCTCTTTCCAAAAATGGGGCGGGAATTTCGTGTCGTATATGCCAGAACCGCTCGTCTGAAAGACGAGTGAACAAGCTCCATCGCAACGACGGATGGAACTGTTGGGGAGCTAGTGGCTAAATCCGGAGAGGCTGCGCGTCGGAAGGCGGTCCTGAATCGACCAGCAAAGGACGATGCCGCTCGTACCAGCGTACGGAGTGCGATACAGAATGGAATTCAACGAAGACGCCCACCGGCAGAGACGGCGCATCCAATGCTGCTGTCAGGAGCGCATGATTATGTCCAACCAGACAGCAGGTATGATCCGGGGCATGCGGGCTTACCGGCACCGGAGTCGAATCATCCTCATGGCAGGCGGCTGGGGTAGACAGTGCCCTCGATAAACCAGCATTCGGCAGCAATAGCGCGGCGTTCCAGAAAAAAAGGGAGCCGAACAAGAAAAATGCGATCGCTTTTGAGGTGAATCGAAACACTGCTAGAAGATGATGCGCGCAAAGAGTAGTTTGAGGCAAACCGTAAGGCAATGCATATCGGGCCTAGGTCACGGATTTTGCCGGGTGCGCCACCTTTCATCTAATGCCATTTTGATTTTTTTCGTTGATGACCAAGCGGTGGGTGCCCTATCCTCCGCGCGGTTCTGAGGGTGGGTGAGAATGCACCCGGCATATGCCATACGCCGTTCAAAACAACTGTGTCTGCTTTCATCGCGACGAAGTGAGGCTTGCGTGGCTTCCAAGACCTTTTCTTGGGACGCTGTTTTGAAGTCTTTGCAAACAACCTCTTCGAAGAAAGTGCATTCTCCTTGAGCATCTGTTCCAAAGCGAATCTTACCGCTGCAATCAGATCATCAGTTCCCTGGCTATTTCGTCGCCTCCGCTCTTGCCAATATCACTGCTGCGCCGGAAGAGAGCGAATCGTAATAGTTCACCAGGCGTCGATCTGCTCGTCGGTGAGCAACTTGCCAAATGCGGGCATAATTTCCGAAAAGCCGCGCGCCAGCCCACCATTGATGATCACGTCTTTCCAGGCTGAGTTGGGCTCTGGCGTAGTCTGATCGCAACGAGTGAAATCGGGAAAGGTCTCGGGACGCTTGAATTCCGTGAGCGTCTCTGGCGCGCCACTACCATTCGTTCCATGGCAAGCGATACATCCCGATTTATAAATGCGCTCGCCACCTTTTGCGTTGTGAGATCGCTGGCGGATGGTTTGGAAAAAGAGAACTGCAGAGCTCGCAAACAAAATCACCGTAGCTGCGGCGACTGCTGTTGCTCCGGAATCGCGAAGTCTCATGCAGCCGTTCTGTCCACGGGCACACTTCCGCATTGATATCTTTGATAGAGGTCGCATCGGCTCAAAGTGAGCACGATAGCATCCACAGCAATCGCCCGCCAGGGACAGGCGAGCCCGACCTCGTCGCAAAGCGCAACTCTGCAGGCAAAATCAGTGGAGAGTCGCTGTGATTGCTCCGACGAATCGCTCCATCCGCACGTTGTGCATTCAAAACCTACTGTTGAGTTACAGGCGAAGCGTCAAGAATTCGACATTCCTCTGCACCGAATGTAGTCGGGTAGTGTTAGCTCAAACGCGCCGAGATCGAAATACTATTCGTGCCGCAATGCTGCAATTGGCTCTATTCGTGATGCGCGATGCGCCGGGATAGCGCATGCTGCGGCGGCAATTGCTGTCAGGAGCAGCGACACGGCCACGAAGATTCTCGGCTCATGCACGGAAACGCCGTACAGCAGGCTAGACAGCACACGTCCTATGGCAATGCTGGCCAACAGGCCGATACCTATACCAAGCATAGCCAGCTTCATGCCTTCAACAACGATCAGGCGCAGCACGCGGCTGCGCTGTGCGCCAAGAGCCATGCGCACTCCGATGTCGCGCGTCCGTTGGTTGACTGAGTACGACAGGATTCCATAGATCCCAAGTGCAGCAATTAATAGTGCTAGTAAAGCGAACGTGGCCAGCAACATGGCATTCAATCGCGGCTGTGCTGCGCTATTTGCGATCCACTCATCCATGGTTCTGATGTTGGCCAGCGCAAGTTCCCCGTCGAGTTCGTGGACGCGCTGCCGGATCGTCGGCAGGAGCGTCTCTGGTGCCCCTTCGGTCCGCACCACCACGTCCATCAGCGGCCATACATGCCAGGCCATCGGATAGTAAACGGTCGGTGATTCCTGGTTTAGCGCGGTGTTGCGGATATCGCCGGCAACGCCAATCACTGTGAATGCCTTCTTGGGATCGGCAACACGGTAAAACGAACGCCCGACCGCGTCAGCATCCCCCCACAATTTCTTTGCAGTGGCCTCGCTCACTATGGTGACGGAGAACGACTTGTTGTCATCAGCATCAGTAAAATCGCGCCCCGCGAGCAGCGGAACTCGCATCGCTTTGAAATATCCAGGACTCACGATGCGCCAATCGATCGGAACCACCGTTCCTGGAGCCAGGACCGAAGCCCCTAGAGGTTTGATGGGAGTCTGAGTGTAATTCCCATTTCCGAACGGAATGCCGCTGCAGACCGCCGCGTTCCTGACTCCGGGCGAGGATTGGAGCGAATCGATCAGGGCGCGATAGAACAGCGGGGCCTTTCCGTCCAGTGGATACTTCGCCGCTGGCGGAGCAAGCTGAAAGGTGATGATCCCGCGCGATTCGAAGCCCAGCTGCACCCGCTGCAGGTTGAGGAGAGTCTGGATCAGCAGTCCAGCGCCAATCAGCAGCATCGTCGCCAGCGCGAGCTCACTCGCTGCGAGGCCGTTGCGCAGGCGTGCGCGCCCGCCGCTCTCCGTGCCACGAGCAGTTTCCTTGAGCGCGTCATTCAGGTTTACCTTGGACGCGTGTAACGCGGGTGCTATCCCAAAGAACACACCTGCAGCAACCGTCAGTCCCATGGCAAACAAAAGGACTGATTGGTCCACAGGCACGCGCGGCACGGGGAGCAGGTTTGGTGGAAGCAGGCGATTGATCGCCGCCATCGCGAGAAGTGACACGAAAATGCCGATTGCGCCGCCCATGATCGAGAGCGCCAGGCTCTCGGTAAGCAGTTGTCGAAATACCTGCGCGCGAGCCGCGCCCATGGCAGTACGAACGGCAATCTCCTTCTGCCGAGCCACAGCTCGCGCCAGCAACAGGTTGGCAATGTTAGCGCAAGCGATCAGCAGTACGAAGAGAACTGAGCACATCAGCACGATGAGTCCGGTCTTGAGTTGCGGACTTACGAACGTGTCGAAAAGCGTGATGAGATGAATTCCCCAGTCGCGCACCTCCGGATACTGCTGGCCGACGTGCGCTGCAATGGTGTCCATCTCGGCTTGTGCCTGATCGAGGGAAATTCCCGGTTTGAGACGCCCGACAACAATAATGACGTGGTTCAGACGGACTTCGGTACCGGGATTGATCGTCAACGGCGTGTAGATGTCGCTTCCAGAGAACAGATTCAGCGATGCCGGAGCGATGCCAACGACGGTGGTCGGCACTCCGTTCAGAGTGATTGTCCGCCCGACGATCGCAGGATCAGCCCCGAACCGTCGCCTCCAGGCTCCTTCGCCAATCATTGCTACAGGCGCTCCGGTGGGCTTCTCCTCTTCGGCTGTGAAGGCTCGTCCCAGAATGGGAGTAATGCCAACGACGTGCGTCAGCGCTGGACTGATTCGATTTCCCGTGAATTGCTCAGGCTCGCCGGCACCTGTAAGAGTGAAGGTACTGAAACCGATTGCGGCGAGCTCCTCGAAGGTTCGGGTCTCCTCACGCCAGGAGAGGAAATTCAGTACCGACGCTCCGAAGTTCGGGAGCTTCAGTTTGTCATTTTTTTCTGCGACCTGTACCAATCTCTCTGGCTCATGAAAAGGCAGCGGCCGCAGCAGCACGGCGTTCAGGACGCTGAATATCGTGGTGTTCGCAGCAATCGCCAGCGCCATGGTCAGAATGACCGCAGCCGTGAACACCGGAGTGCTGCGCATCATCCGGAAACCATAGCGAAGATTCTTGATCAGCAAGCGATGCCCCTCTACGCAGACAAAAACTTTCGGGTTGCTGCCCAGAAGCTTAGACGGCTCCCCATCCGCCTGGTTAGGGAAATTGCTTCACCCGAGCCGCGACTGTATCACGACAACGGGAGTGTTAAACGACTATTCAGCCTGTCCTGATTCTTCTCTGCACCGCGTTTTGCATTGATCAGCTGAGTGGTTGTTGAATGAAATCTTCGTAACGACGCAATTCGGCGAGTGATGCTTGCGCGAGCAGAGGGAAAAGCCTTTGTCCCGAGCATCGCGAATCAGGAGGCCGTCGGAGTCGAATCCCGCTGCGACCAGCATGGTGCGCGCCCGTTTCAGGAAGTCAGGCCAGCCAGACACGATTGCAACCGGGGCCTGTCTTTGCGCCGGCATCCAGGACGCAAGCGATTCGGTCACGGACCGCACCCGCAAGCCAATGCACTCCATTCCCTGCGGAAGCCTGGCGCGAACGCGCTCCACTTTGCTGGGCATGGCCAGGGGAATTGCACTCTCGAGCAGCTCAGGCGAAGTGCATGCCTTGAAATCCGATGCCACTACGGGAAAAGTGACAGCTTGCCGGATCTCGGCTGTCACAATGGTTGCCAACTCTGCATCGGGCTCAATCAGCAGAAAATGATCGGGCGGCTGGAGATCGAGCCAGTGCCGCAGCCGCCTGCGAACCACGGTAAAGGCGATACCTGATTGCCGTGCGAAGCTGAACAAGCCGGCAATCTGGCGGTCGAGTACCAGTTCGGGCGACAGCGATTCCTGCTGATACTGCCGGCGAATGTAAACGCCGCTACCGTGACGTAACTCCAGCCATCCGGCTCTCTCCAGGTCTTTGTAAGCAGCGCTGACCGTATTGGCATGAATGCGGAATCGTCGCGCCAATTCCCGGGTACTCGGCAGGCGGACTCCGGTCTGGAGATCTTCGCTGAGTATCGCGAGGACAATCTGCGTCACCAGTTGCTCGCGGATCGGCACATCGCTGGCGTGCGAAATCCAAAAGCGCATGCGGTTGCCTAGTGTGGACTCACGACGATGCTTCGAGAGTGAACCACGATATCACCGATTGATATCATGCAATGCACATGGGCTCTTTGCGGTTGCAGTGTGGCACTCCGCAAAGTGTCACAAAAGCATCGAAGCATTGGCAAAGGCGCTTGTACTTTGCTCTTTATGCGATGGCATTCAGGAATCTGTGCTCACGGCGCCGGCTTGCGTCATTCCTGAACTGAGATTACGGTCACCGACTTGGGCTCCAGCTTCAGCGTCACTTTGCCGGCTTGAACGTGTGCAGAAATGGGCTTTGCTACAACACCGTTGGGGGACTCGAAGGTATTGACGCTATCAACTTTGACCGCAGTCAGCGATTCTCCAGCCGCTGATTTAGCGTTAATGCCTGAGAAGCTCGCTTCCACTTCTATCGGCTCATTGGGATCCAGATTGGTGATTTCCAGCCACAGCTTGCCTTCGCTGTTTTTAGCGGCAATGGCATCTACGCGCGGCAAACTGATATTGCCATACGTGTATTTACCGGCATCGAATGTGACCGGCACAAAGCTAGCGTCCTGAAATGGAAGATACATTTTGTAGACGTGATAGGTAGGAGTCAGGACCATCTTCTCTTTGTCTGTCATGATCATCGCCTGCAGAACATTGATCATCTGCGCGATGTTGGCCATGCGCACACGATCTGCATGTCGAGCAAAGATGTTCAGGTTCAGCGCAGCCAGAATGGCATCACGCAGACTGCCTTGCTGGACGAGAAAGCCAGGATTGCTGCCAGGTAATGGCGCATACCATGCACCCCATTCGTCCACGACCAGCGCGACCTTCTTCTGCGGATCGTACTTATCCATGATGGCCGCATGCTTATTTATTAAATCCTCCATGTCGAAAGTAGACTTGAGGACCTGAGCGTACTCAGCCTCGCCGAATCCCACGGACTTAAACGAAGGTGGCCACCTCACTACTGTGTATGAGTGCATGGAAAGGCCATTGATATCCCAACTCCACTGGTGGTGCTGGTAGGCCTTCATGATCGCCTCAGTCCAGTCGGTCCACCGCAGTTCGCCACCGCCAGGGCCGACGGCGATTTTCAACATTTTCTCTTTGTCCTGCTGCGCGGGATTGAAATTTCTCACGAACCGGCTGTAGATCTTAAGCTGGCTGAGGTAGTAATCCGGCGTCATATTGCCGCCGCAATCCCAACTCTCGTTCCCGATACCGAGATAGCCGATCTTGTAGGGAGCAAGATGACCGTTCGCGGCGCGCTCTTTTGCCAATGTAGTCGTCTGCGCTGTGGTCAGATACTCCAGCCACTCGGCAGCTTCGCGAGGAGTCCCTGACCCGACGTTGACCGAGATGTATGCCTCGGCGCCAATCTGGTCAACGAAGTCCATGAATTCATGAGTACCGAAAGTGTTCGGCTCGATAACACCTCCCCAATTGGGATTGAGCGTCACTGCTCGTTGCGGTCCGATACCATTGCGCCAATGGTATTCGTCGGCGAAGCATCCCCCTGGCCAGCGAATGTTCGGTACCCTTATTGCTTTTAGTGCAGCGACGACATCGTTGCGAATGCCGCGCGTATTCGGAATCGGAGAATCTGGACCGACCCAGATGCCGTCGTAAATGCCATGGCCCAGATGCTCGGCGAACTGGCCGAAGATATTGCGGTCGATTTTTGCGCCAGGCTTCGACGCATCAACCGACAACGCTACTTTCTTTGTCGCCGTCGCGGGCACGCTCAGAGGCACCACGAGCAGGGCGAGGAAAACAAGAAGTCGCCGCATTGTTGCTCTTCCAAAACGAAAACTCACTAGTTTGTACCTCAATGCAGTGAACTGTTAACGGCAACCTTCAAAAAACAGAGAATTCTTGCTGAAGAAGGGCATCAATTGATCCAGAAAAGCGTGGGCGACTCTGCTTGTCTCCCTCCGCTGAAGCGGTTCAATGCCGCTTGTCATCTGTCCTGCGCGCGCATGATAGCATTCGCCAACAAGTTTTCTGCAACAGTGGTTCAGGCAGCTAAGAATTCTGAGCTGCACTATTTCCTCGTTCACTTAAATTGCCGAGAGGAAATCCAGTTGATGATTGACCTCAAACAGTTTGAAGCCTGGTTGGTGACGGGAAGCCAGCACCTTTATGGACAGCAAACGCTGGATCAGGTCGCAACGCATTCGCGAGAAATCGCGAGCGCTCTGAATGACTCGCCTAACGTGCCGGTGCAAATCGTTTTCAAACCGGTGCTCACTACGCCGGAGTCGATATACCAGCTTTGCCTCGAAGCAAACAGCTCAGCAAACTGCGTCGGCCTCATCATGTGGATGCACACATTCTCTCCGGCACGAATGTGGATTCCCGGATTGAGAGCGCTGCGCAAGCCGTTTGTGCATCTCCACACGCAATTCAACCGCGAGCTGCCATGGGCAACGATCGACATGGAGTTCATGAATCTGAACCAGTCGGCGCACGGGGATCGCGAATTTGGCTTTCTCACAAGCCGCGGACGCATGCGGCGAAAAGTAATTGTAGGATTCTGGCAGGACGAAGATGTCACGGGCGAGCTGGCTAGCTGGTTGCGTGCGGCGTGTGCCTGGCAAGATGCGCAGCACCTGAAGATCGCACGATTCGGTGACAACATGCGCAAGGTCGCGGTCACCGAAGGTGACAAAGTTGAAGCCGAGATGCGGCTTGGATACTCGGTAAACGGATACGGCGTTGGTGAACTCGCCGACCACTTTAAACAAGTCAGCGACTCCGACGTAGACAAACTGATTTTCCAATATCAGGAATCGTATGCGGTTGCCGAACCGCTACAGGCGGACGGGGAGAAGCGGTCATCTTTGCGAGATGCAGCGCGAATCGAATTGGGACTGCGAAGTTTCCTTCAAGATGGCAACTTTGAAGCCTTCACGGATACGTTTGAAGACTTGCATGGCTTGCCGCAGTTGCCCGGAGTTGCAGTGCAGCGCCTCATGTCGGATGGGTACGGCTTCGGAGCCGAGGGCGACTGGAAGACGGCGGCGCTCGTGCGCGCGATGAAGGTGATGAGCTCCGGACTCAAAGGTGGAACGTCATTCATGGAGGACTACACCTACGATCTGAGGAACGGCGGCATGGTCTTGGGCGCTCACATGCTGGAGATCTGTCCTTCTATTGCGGATGCACGACCGTCGCTGGAAATTCATCCTCTGAGCATCGGCGGAAAGTCAGATCCAGTGCGCCTGGTCTTCAGCGGTAGAACCGGTCCCGCAATCAATGCGTCGATCGTCGATCTGGGGGATCGCTTCCGCATGATCGTCAATCAAGTCGACACTGTTGCGCCGGAGCATCCTCTGCCCAAGTTGCCGGTGGCCAGAGCCGTCTGGATTCCCAAGCCGAATCTAAAGGTGGCTGCAGCTGCATGGATTCTAGCCGGCGGAGCACACCACACCGGGTTCAGTCAGGCCTTGACCGCGCAGCATTTGGAAGATTTCGCTTTGATCGCCAATCTGGAATGTCTCTTAATCGACGCCAACACTTCCATTTCGGAATTCAATAAAGAGCTGCGGTGGAATGACGTGTACTACGGGTTGAAAGCGCTCGGAAACCAATTTCCCCTGTAGCTCCAAATCGCTTTCATTTAGAAGGAAGCTCTCGCAGATAAAATCTCAGCTGACCGTTTACCGGCTGCAACGTCAATGCGCCACAGTTTTCGATGATCCAATCTGGTCCTGCTTTCTGCAGCTCGGGCATGGTCACGGTGGTGGGAAACGCGATCACGCGGGATCCGGCGCCTTTTCCCGCTTTGATACCCGCCGGAGCATCTTCGATAACAATGCAATTCGCGCTTGAGAACCCCAGGCACTCGGCCGCTTTCCTGTAAGGCTCCGGATCGGGCTTGCCACGGGTAACGTCGCTGGAAGTTATAAAGAGTCTCGGTCGCGGTAAACCGGCGACGCGGATGCGAACCTCGGCGAGCGACCGCGTGGAGGAGGTAACGATCGCCCAACGTTTGGACGGAAGTCCATTTAGCAGCTCGAGTGTTCCAGGAAGTGGAACCACACCTTCCAGATCCTCTATCTCGCTGCGCTCGATTTTGCCGTTTTCGGCGCGATGGTCCGAATCGGGAAGAAGCTCGCGAATGGTCGCGATGCTTGGACGACCCTGTGCTCGCCGTACCACTTCCTCGGGATCGAAGCCGTGATCAAGCGCCCATTTTGTCCAAACTCGCGCGACGGCCGGCGTGGAATCGATAAGAACACCGTCCATATCGAAGAGCAGTGCATCTGCTTGTATCGGTACTGTCTGAGGCATTCCTTGCCGAATCGTAGCATGCATATACCGGTTCACGTGCAGAGTTCCAGCGATCTGTAATCCGATACTGTGCCATGCGCGGCAACTGAGATCGCGCTGGTTTGACAAAACAATTTCGCTGTTCTACTTTTGGCTGGCCTTAGCGCAACAAGCACGATATCCCTTACTAAAACATTTTAGATCAGGGGAATATCGGAATTGGCAACGACACGATCGGCTGGCAACGCATAGAAATGACGCTGGCAAAACTTCGCGAACAGGTGCTGGAGGCGAATCTTGACCTCGTACGCAAAGGTTTGGTTCTATACACGTTCGGCAACGTGAGCGGAATCTCGCGGCGCGACAAGATAGTCATCATCAAGCCCAGCGGTGTTCCCTACGACGATCTACGGCCCGAAGACCTGGTCGCAACAGATCTCGATGGGCACATGGTTGAGGGCGATTTGAGGCCCTCGTCGGATCTGCCGACCCATCTCGTCCTCTACAAGGCATTCCCTAACATCGGCGGCGTGGCGCATTCGCACTCGGAGTATGCAACTTCATGGGCGCAGGCGCGCAAGCCGATCCCGTGTCTCGGCACTACTCACGCCGACTATTTTCATGGGCCTGTGCCCGTAACTGACTCGATGCGCGACACTGAAATCACTGACGCTTACGAAGAAAATACTGGACACGTGATCGTCAAGACTTTCCAGGATATGAATTATGAGGCCGTGCCGGCGGTTCTGGTGGCGAATCATGGCCCGTTTGCATGGGGACCAGACGCGAAAACCGCGGCGCACAACGCCGTCATTGTCGAAACCGTCGCGCGTATGGCGTACTTCACGATGACGATCAACCATGAGGCGCAAGCCGTGGATCGCGCGCTGCACGACAGACATTACCTCAGGAAGCATGGGCGCAACGCTTACTACGGCCAGGAACGAGAACTCAATTCGAGAAAAGGACGATAAATGACTCCACTACCAGCGATGTTCGTCGCAACGCGACTGGTGCGTCTCTCAGCAGTGGATTTAGCCATTATTGTGATTTATTTCGTGTTAGTTCTGGCGATCGGTTTTTACCTCAAACGCTTCGCCACTACCGGCGAGGACTTCTTCCTCGCCGGCCGCGAGATGACGGCCTGGGTCGCCGGGCTTGCCTTCGTCTCAGCGAACCTGGGCTCGCTGGAGCTCCTCGGATGGGCCGGGAACGCTTACCAATATGGGATTATGGCTGCTCACTGGTATTGGATAGGAGCCATTCCCGCAATGGTCTTCCTTGGCCTGGTGATGATGCCGTTTTACTACATCTCCAAGACTCACTCGGTGCCCGGATACCTGAAATTGCGCTACGGCTCGGAAGCAAGCACCCTAAGCGCAATCACATTTGCCTTCATGACCATTCTTATGTCGGGCGTCAATATGTATGCCATGGCAGTTGTCATGGAGGTAGTGCTTGGCTGGAACTTGCATTTCAGCATCATTGTTTCTTCACTAACGGTCGGTGTGTACGTCGCCGCAGGCGGCCTCTTCTCTGCGATTTTTAACGAAGTGCTGCAATTCTTCCTAATCTGGTTTGGGGCTCTGCTGATTCCGATTCTGGGATTGATTGAAACTGGCGGATGGAGCGGGATGGTGGCGCGCATTCACCAGAATTTCCCAGGTCAGGAGTTCACGCACATGTGGGCTCCTATGAGCTCCGCCGACAAGAACCCTATGGGCGTTTACTGGGTTGCAATCGTCTTTGGTTTAGGCGCCGTGCAGTCTATGGGGTACTGGACTACGGATTTCCTGGTCGTACAACGCGTGCTCTCGGCAAAGGATGTCCGGTCAGCAAAGCTGGCGCCGATCATTGGCTCTTTCTTCAAGATGGCTGTGCCTCTGATCGTGATTCTTCCCGGACTCTTGGGTCGCGCGGTCCTGCCCTGGCATCTCGTTCCGGGAAACCAGGCACAGCCAGGACAATTCAAATACGACGACGTGCTACCTCTGATGCTCGCGCGCTATTGTGGTCCCGGCTTGATGGGCTTAGGAATCACGGCACTGGTCGCAGGATTCATGGCCGGAATGGCCGGCAATGTGAGCGCCTTCGCCACGGTATGGACGTATGACATCTACCGACCGTATCTACGCAAGGATGCGCCGGACTCGCACTATGTTTCCATGGGCCGATGGTGCACGATGATCGGTTTATTCGTGAGTATTGGTACCGCCTATCTGGTTCAGTACAACAAGAGCATGATGGACTACGTGCAGGCGCTCTTCGGATTCTTTATCGCGCCTCTGTTCGGCACGGTTTTGCTCGGCATGCTTTGGAAACGCGTTACCCGCATGGCGGGATTTTGGGGATTGCTGGCGGGAGTAGGCTCTTCCGTAACCATATTCCTCCTGATGAAATTTGATGAACGCTGGGTACGCGTTTTCGCTCTGTCTCCGGTGGCGCAACCGTTAGCACAGGCTATGTGGCAAGCCATGTGGGCGTGCATCACATGTGTGGTTGTCACAGTTCTCGTAACTCTCGTGACCAAACCACGACCTGATCAGGAGCTGGTCGGCCTCGTCTACAGCTTGACGGAAAAAGCTCATGAAGAGCACGTACGTTGGGTACATCGACCGCTCGTATGGGGAGTCCTGGCTCTGATTCTTCTAGTAATCCTGCAAATCATTTTCTGGTGAGACGCTGATGAGGGAAAAACACCACATCATTCCGGTATGGTTCTTCGTAGGCTTGCTGCTCCTTATTTATGGAGTACTGATTCTCATAACTGGCCTCGCACAATGGTCGAATCCGCCTGCTGATGTCCAGCTGACCAACTTGCACGCATCTGTATGGTGGGGTGGTTTGCTGATCGTTTTAGGCACCGTGTACTGCTACATGTTCCGGCCCGGAAAGAGCGCATAGTCGGTCAAAGGGATCTGAATGGCCATCGTCGCGGGAGTGGACTTCGGCACTCTGAGCGTACGCGTGTCACTGGTCGACAGCGAACGTGGACTGCTGGAATCTGCCGTGGCGGGGTATCCACTACATCGCAGTCGCGACGATCCCGAATACGCCACTCAGTCACACGACGATCACCTGAAGGCACTAACCGCTGCCATGCGGGAGGTGTTTGCCAAATCGGGAATTCCAGGCAATGACGTTGTGGCCATTGCGCTCGACACCACAGGTTCCACGGTCATTGCGGTGGATCGAGAGCTGAAGCCGCTTGGCGAGTACTACCTGTGGTGCGATCACCGCGCAAAGGGCGAGGCGGAAGAGATCACCGAGGCAGCGCACCGCGAACGCCTGCAGGCGATCGAGTGGTGCGGCGGCGTGTACTCGTCTGAGTGGGGATTCTCCAAGCTTCTGCACTGGCTGCGTCACAATCCTGACAAACGTGCTCAATTTGCTTCAGCCTTCGAGCACTGCGACATGATTTCCGCGACGCTTTGCGGTATTACCGATCCCAAAAACGTAAAACGCAGCATCTGTGCCATGGGACACAAATGGCTCTGGAATGCCAGTTTGGGAGGACTGCCGCCCGAGGAGTTTCTGGTCAAAGTCGATCCACTGTTCAAGGGGGTTCGCGAAAAGCTGCAGGGAGAGTATGCGACATCGGGGCATATCGCCGGCAAACTATCTCCTCATTGGGCACAAAAACTCGGACTGCAGCCTGGAATTCCCATTCCGGTAGGAGCATTCGATGCCCACTGGGATGCCATTGGTGCCGGCTGCCGCACCGACGACATTGTGAACGTCGTTGGAACATCCACTTGCATCATCGGAATCACGCCGTCCGTCAATCTCGTGCCTGGCGTTTGCGGCGTGGTGCCGGGAAGTGTTCATCCGCAGCGCACCGGCATCGAAGCGGGACTCTCCGCAGTAGGCGACATCTTCAATGGGATTGCAACGCGCGCCGGCACCGATGTCGCGAGCCTCGGTCGGGAGCTTGAGGACTATCGCGCCGGACAAACCGGATTGCTGCGTCTCACCTGGGACAACGGAGACCGTACCGTGCTGGTCAATCCCAACCTGCGCGGTATCACTTTGGGCTGGAATCTGCAGAGCACGGCAGCCGACGAACTCTTTGCCGCCATTGAAGGCACTGCCTTGCATACCCGGGTGATTCTCGATCGCATGACAAGCCACGGCGTTACGATCAGGCGCGTGATTAACGCCGGCGGCATCCCGCAAAAGAACGATATTTTGAACCGTGTTTATGCAAACGTGCTAGGCAGGCCGGTCCTCGTCCCCAGCAAGAGCGTCGTGAGTCTAGGATCGGCGATCTTCGCATTCCTCGCTGCAGGGATATTTGCAACAGTCGAAGAGGCGCAGGACAAGATATGTCCACCTCACAAAAAATTTGAACCAGACACCGCCGAGCAGCGCGTCTATGATCGTCTTTACGATCTTTACAGCAAGATCTATTTCGAATTTGGACAAAGGACCGGAAGCTTCGGAACGATCTTACCCGCTTTGATCGAGGTCTCAACCGCGCAGACCAAAACTTCCGTGACGAGAACCTCACCAGAAAAGGACGTGCGAACGAATGAGAGAAACTTGGGCTGATCTTATGAAAATGATGCCGCTTTTGCTGCTGTGTTTGATCATGTATGTGACGACCATGGAGGCAAAGACGAACGTGTCCAAGCAGGCTTTCGGTAAGATGCCCGACGGGACTGCCGTCGACGTTTACACGCTCACCGAAGGCCCGGTCGAGGCAAAGATCATCACTTATGGCGGCATCGTCGTCTCGCTGAAAGTGCCAGACAAGTCGGGTAAATCCGACGACGTTGTGCTCGGATTCGACTCGCTCGATGACTACGTCAAGATCAGCAATGCTCCTGCAGGAAATCCATTTTTCGGCGCGATCATTGGACGATACGCAAATCGAATCGCAAAAGGAAAATTCACTCTCGACGGCAAGCAGTACTCGGTGCCCATCAATAACCCGCCAAATTCTCTGCATGGCGGCCCGCACGGATTCAACAATGCGGTGTGGAAAGCCAAGGAGATTCCAAACGGAATCGAGCTTACCTACCTGAGCAAGGATGGCGAAGCCGGATATCCCGGAAATCTGACTGCGACAGTGCGCTACACGCTTACAAACTCAGCCCTGCGAATCGACTATTCGGCGACTACGGATAAAGACACGGTAGTCAACCTCACTAACCATTCTTACTTCAACCTAGCCGGACAGGGACATGGTGACATCCTGAATCACATGCTCACGCTGCACGGCTCGCGCTTCACACCAGTCGACTCAACTCTGATCCCCACCGGTGAGCTTCGCCCAGTAGCGAATACTCCGTTCGATTTCACCAAGTCGACGCGAGTCGGCGACCACATCGACGCCGACGACGAGCAGATCCGCTTCGGCAAAGGCTACGATCATAACTGGGTGCTCGACTCGCCAGCCAGCAAGCTTTTCGAGGCCGCCGAAGTCTATGAACCAACGACCGGGCGCGTGCTCCGCGTCTCCACTACCCAACCGGGCATCCAGTTCTACACAGGAAACTTCCTCGACGGAACGTTGCAAGGCAAGGGCGGTGCCAGATACATACGTCGCGGCGCACTCTGCCTGGAGACCCAACATTTTCCTGATTCACCGAATCATCCTAAGTTTCCATCGACCGAACTCAAACCCGGGCAGCACTACCACACCGTTACGGTGTTCACCTTTTCGACTCGCTGATTGCGAGCCCTTGAAATGGATCTCCGCAATTCCTGGTTCAGGGAATCACTCAGGGAATAATGGCAGGATTAACTCGCTGCAGAAACCGACTCTGCTCCCCCAGCTTTCAGGAGTTCCTGAATCGTTTTCAGAAGCTTTTCCGGATCACTGGAGGGCACAATGGCATCAACGCTGACAGGAAGCTCGGAATGACGTTGGCGTTCTTCCAGCAGGATAACAGGAAGAGTAGGGCGAATATTTTTCAGCGCCGTCGCCACAGAAACTTCTTGCCCGCGAATCGATTCGGCATCCAGAACCGCCAATGCAATTCTCTCTGCGACGCAGACTGCAACTCCGTTCTCCCGAGTAGCTGCAATCAGAATTCGCAATTGTGAATACCTCAAAGCATGATCCAGGATGTCCAATGCCTTTGCGGAACAAGCAACGCAGAGTACACGTGATAATTGATCAGAAGACTGCATGGGGGGCGCATGGAGTGGGATGTCGCAATCGGGTGCCCGGTTGGAAAGCGTCTTTTTGCACCTACAGCCACAGTCGCATTTCCCGAGCTGCGGCTTGTCCGACCTGACCTAGGGGAATTGGCTGTTAGTCAAGCATTATGCCTGCCCACTATAGGCCTCACTAGGTAAGGTATGTGAGCCATTCCTGAAATGAAACCAAAAGGCAAAATCACGTCTCGACGTGCTTCTGCTCATTCCAAGACAACCACTCAAAAGAATCAGCATCTAACCGCGCATTCTTGACCCGTGCTCGCAGACGATCACGTCGTGGTTCGTAACAACTCATGCCTCACCGAGTGCCGGCGCGTTCATCCTTCTTTAACCCAAACTCATTAACACTTTCCAATGCAAATGCGAAAAGGAGACCTCAAATGAAGAGCATGATGCGAAAAGTGTCTGGAGTCGCGATCCTGCTCCTGGCGAGCGGGATTCCGCTGCTGGGCGCAAAGGATTCTAGCTTCACTGTGCCCGTGACAGGGAGCAATGGCTTTACTGGAACAGCAACGATCAATGGATTCGTGAATCAAGGCGGGCACATCGTCGCGGTCGGGTTCGTGGCGAATTCGGCTCGGACTGCGTTCGCCGGCGTAGTCTGGCAGCAAGTCACTCTCACGGCCGACACTGGAGGACTGGCCGCGTACCCTGGTCCGGCGCCCAACGTTGCCCATCTAACCCGAATCGCCTGGTCGCCGGATCGACAGGGAGCGAAACTCGTACCCGTTGCGACGTCCGGCGATTGTGGAGTTGTGAATGTTAACTTGCTGGGTGCGACAAACGTCGACCTTGCCGGCGCTCGAGTGGACTTGGAGCCGATTGGGATCAGTGTCAGTGGACAGTCGGGCACTCCGGTGGGCACCATTGTTTGCTCACTTCTGAGTCTTGTACAAAGCGTTGGCGGTATTGTGGGCAGTGTGGGTAACGTGGTGAATCTGCTCAATAGCCTGCTCGGCGCGTTGACAGGATCGCTCGGCGGCTTGACTGGCGCCTGACGGTAACAGAACCAAGACAGAGTTTCTGTGCTGCATTCCTGGCTGGTCTGGCCAGGAATGGAGCATAGATCGGAAGTCGTTCCCAATCCGGATCGCGTAACTCCTCTAATCGCCGCCTTCGCCTTCTGACGCTGACAACAACTCCCCCCGGATAAAGCCTGAGCATCGGTGTGAGGTGGAGTTTGTGGAGCGCACAAAAGGCGGAAGACTGCGACATGCGGAGTTTCGTCGGCTAATCAATTAGCTGAATGTGCAGCCTTTACCTCAGGTTTCTCTGTCCGCAGGTTCCAGTTTTGTTTCTCCGTACTTGGAGAATTTCTTTCGTGGCTGTGTCCGTTCAGAAAAAATCAAAGGTTGCGCAAAGCCCCTAATCCGATCCTCGCGAACTGCCGCTCGGCGCACTCAGCAGCCTGCATCAAAGTCTTTAAACTGAAGCACGGGGGGAGGCACCAATGGGAAATGTTTTGCCAGCCATCCTGATCGTAATTGTGTGCTTTCCATTTGCCTTCAATGCGCAATCTCTGAAACCACTACCAACGGAGTTTGTTGATTGTGTGACGAACCAGCGCGGGGTTCCTGTGGCATCCAACAAACAACAGACGCCGCTGATCAAGTCAAGAAGCGGAATCGTTGCCTATGCAGAAATAACTGCCCAATCATCAACTATTGGGCAATGTCAAAACAGCACTACAGTGTACGTTGGGCAAGGTAACGGCTCATTTCGGCGCGTACTTCGGCAGGGTGTAGAACGGATCTCTGACGGCAGCATCTATGACGGAAATGGCGTCGCATACATGAGTTGGTCTCCTTCTGGAAGGAATCTTCTGGTTGTTCTTTTTCAGTGGATCTGGGGAACCGACGGGGACGGTAACTACAAATATTTCCTGATCAAGGCAGGGGACAATGCCGCGAGGTTGATGTTTCCGGAACGCGCCATTTGGGAGCAGTTCAAACACCCGTGCTACGCGCAAATCAGCTTCAACAGCTGGGTTGACGACGAACGGATTCAGCTGGAGACACGCCCATTTATCAACTTTGACGAGGAAGGCAAACCCGACCCAACTCCGTCATGCATCAAGGAGCCAACGATGTTTTCGTTCGACGTGCTTACTGACGCGGTAAGCGGATCTTCGGCAAATTTTTAAGCTGGGAACCATGATCACGCTCTTTCCGAAGGCCGTTCCGGAGATTCCGGTTAGCAATGTGGAGAAGGCGGCTGAGTATTACGTGAATGTGCTGGGGTTCCATTTCGACTGGGGGAACGACCAGGGCGGGATCGGGGGGATCTCGCAGGGAGAATGCCGGATGTTCCTAACCAACGCGCCATTCCGCCAAAGCTATGGTACTGCGGGCGCGGTCATGGTCTGGCTGAATCTCAGGAGCAAGGATGAAGTCGACGAACTGTATCAAAGGTGGAGGAAAGCCGGAGCGAAAATCCTAGCCGAGCCGGAGGACAAACCGTGGCACTTGCGCGAGTTCAGAGTCGCCGATCTGGATGGCAATCAACTGCGCGTGTTCTACGATTTTTCCGCGGAGTTGCGGCACAGGTGACGAGGGATAGCCAAAATGAACCTCAACGACTGCAGATAAATCCAAAAATGAACGTCAAGGACTGCAGATAAATTGCAGATAAATAAGGAGAACCGGCCGCCCCCGGCCGTGTGTTTGTTTGGGACTGCTATGCTTCTGCGGCGTGAAGCTCCGCGCAGTCTCTACGGATACGGACATCTTCAAAAATAGAAGTACTGCATATCAGTCCCGAGCAAACACACGGCTGGGACGGCCGGTTCTCCTTAAACGTTGCGCGCGAAGCCGCTTTTGCAGCAGCGGGAGCAGATGTCGCTGGTTCTTCGTCGCTCTGGACTTCATCGTTGCTAGTTTGAGAGCAACGGACTGAGCTTGAATCTGGCTTAATTCACTGGTCTTCGCGGAACAGCGAATTTATCAGCGAATTTAACAGCGAATTTTTTCTTCAAGACATGGCGAGCAACGGACGATTCCACGCAACCGCTTGCTGCGCCGGGGATTACACAAAATTGCCATTCTGGTCCGCCAGCAGGAACAGTGAATAACAGTGAATAAGCAGTGAATTCTGCACTTCGCAATCCGTTGCTCGCCTCGACAACGATCCTGCCGCCTTCACCCTTCTCGTCAGGCGTTCTCTTCCACAATTGACGATTTTTGTTGATTTTCACCACGAATCCCGGTACCAGAGAAAATAGAGGGTTGGTGAAGAGATAGCGAATATCGCCCATTCACCGTACCACGAACTGACTAGCTTGCGAAGCAAAAAGAGCTCCTCGCGAGATGAAATTCATTTTTTACTTGCGCTCGGCGGAAATTCGGGTTAGCAGGAAATTAAGAGTTGAATTAGACGAGGACTCAGGGAGCGATCGTTAGATGGCAAACTACCAAGTCGGATATGGCAAACCGTCCAAGGCAGCGCAATTCAAAAAAGGAATTTCCGGCAATCCTCGCGGACGGCCCAAAGGCAAGCGCAGTCTTATCAGCGTGCTTCAGGAAACGCTGAACGAAAGCGTCGTGATCGAAGAAAAGGGCGAGAAGCGGACGGTAACCAACCTGGAAGCCGCAATAAGACGCCTGGTCGAGAGCGCAACCGCTGGAAATATGCACGCCTTCCGCGCCCTGTCGGCGCTTACGCTGGCAGCAGAGAATGCGGCACTGCCAGAAACAGCCGCGGATCTAGCCGAGCAAGACCGCAAAGTCCTCGAAGGCCTGACGCAGCTGATGAAGAGCGAGCTGGATGGGAAAAGCACCCACACCCGAAATCGATGAAACCACAAAGGGCACGAAGGAACACGAAGGCAGGCAAGGATTGACACTCTTTAGCTCTGTCATCCTTCTATGAAAACAGGCGTACCTGTCCATAGGGTGGTTGCGGTGGTGATGCGGACAGACTTCTATGCGTGCTCGAGGCACATAAGGTTCGTCCGTGGCCGGCGGCTCCATCTGAGCGACGTCCTCGAGGGACAAGGATGACAACGAGCTCACCGGTTTGCCTTACACCGACCGCAAACCCAAAATCCT
>QIBA01000072.1 GCA_003225175.1 Acidobacteriota bacterium | reverse complement strand
ACAACATCCACCTCTGAAAACGCCCGCCGACCTCAAAATTGACTCCACTCTCCTGCCGTAGAGCGAGCCCGGCGAGCACAATCGTGCACATCGCGCCGGGAACTGCCATATCGAACAGCAGTTGCATCAGATCCGTGAGTAACCGCGGTATGCTCATGGCGTCATTCGGTCCTTGCGCTTCACTACTGCACTCCCGTCTGGCCCTGCTGAATCCAGAATTCGAGCAGTCGCGTAAGACCTGAAACCATCAACAGGCCAGCGGCCGCAATTGCCCAGCGTGCTACGCCGCGACCGCTGGTGTAATGAATAATCGCCATCACGACACACAGCGCGGCTCCCACGGGAGCGATCACGTTTCCGATCCAATTGACCAGGTTCAGGAATGCGCCTTCCGGCTGAGCTGCGGTCTGGCCTTGAACGGCTCTATTTATCTGCGGAGTGCCTCCCAGGTTTTGGGAATACAGAAGTACTGGGGAGAGCTGAGCCAGGAGGTTGAAAAACAGAAATGCACTCGCCAGGCGAAAGGTAAATCTGTTAGCACCGTGATGAGGCATATTCTCCTCTGCGATGAACGGATTGAATTTCGTTCGTTGTCTTCGCGGAGGACTTTAGGATGGGTTACGAACTCGCGCAAAATTTCAAGCCACTTGTGACAGAGAAATGACGCCAGATGTCATTCCGGTGTAAGCGCACCTTTGGGAAATCAAGTTTCAAGTGAACTTCGCTCTGGCGAGATCCCCCAGGCTTAGACGACTAAATGCAGTTGAACATGCAGATTTTGGACAATAGAAGCGCACTGGCACGTCGTCTGAATTGTTGTCCAAGTCGCGATATATCCATTTTGAATCATGGTGGGAACCGAACCTTCGTCGCAGAGTTTTATGGCGCTGGCACGATGTCTGACATATTGGCCAAGTCACCAGACTTTTCTCGTTCAGACTTGTTTTTCGATTGCTATGCTTTGCTTCCGAAATACTGAGGATCTCCGCAGACCTGTAGGACGCGGTTAAACATAAAAGGAATGATCTTAACTTCCGAGTAGCCGACG
Source organism: Acidobacteriota bacterium (assembly GCA_003225175.1). NCBI lineage: Bacteria > Pseudomonadati > Acidobacteriota > Acidobacteriota bacterium. The sequence goes on along the minus strand of QIBA01000072.1, from coordinate 40,739 downwards.
ATCCACGAAGATGACGTGCTCTGGCGTTGTGAGTGTTAACGCGATTTATCCTGAATTGATCCTCGGCCACTCGCTACTACAGTGCGGTAGGAATGATATGTGCTTGATCTCGGACGGCGTGCCACAACATCGTCTGCTAGAGTCGGGGTAATTCAAGATCTGAACACCATGCGCGCAATTCGCGTCTCCACATCAAAGTAGATAATCAGGACCGCCGCCACATCGAATGCGGCATGCGCGATCATCACAAACACAAGCTGGCCGGTGTACGCGAAGATCGAACCGAAGGTCAAACCGGTGATGATCGCTTGCACCACTCCATCGCGCCCCTGTCCCTGGTAGTGAGCCATCCCGAACAGCACCGCCGTCAGCAGCACAACTGTTATCTTCGTCACTGCACTCGATCCGAACATATGCTCCACGCGTTCGAATAGGTAGCCACGCCAGAAGGTTTCTTCGCCCCATCCTGCGCTCACCACAACCAACAGCAGAAATCCGGGAAGCGCCGCAGAATTGTGCGTCAGGAAGTGATACGCGCGATTAACAGGATCGGCACCCAGCAGCGGCATGACTACTGCCTTCAACAAAAGCTTCAAGGCGACGCCGAATGCGACACCACCGCAGATCGTCGCGGCATAGTTTCTAGGTCGAACATAGCCGATCTCGCGCCACGGCGTCTTCGAGAGCACGACCCACAACACGACCAGCGTCGCGGCAACCAGCCCGTTCACCAGGGCTCCGGCCAGAATGATCGCAACGCCCAGCAGGCCCATTGGCCCAAAACTGCGCAGCCGCTCTGCGAGGTTCTGCTGTTCCCCAACGTTCCCCGTCTGAGGAGTTACTGAACCTGTAGCCATGTTCACCTTACGATAACAAGCGTTATCTTCCCCATCGGCGACGATACATGCTCGATGAGCAACATTTCGGTTTGGTAGCTATTAGTTTGCGGGCCCAGCGAACAGCAGCAGATTCCCATCCGGATCCTTGACGACGAAATTCTTAGCGCCCCAAGGCTGCTTTTTCAGCATCTGGTGAAACGCGACGCCAGCGGACACCGACAGAGAGTTGGCTTGAGAACTGCGGCTTCATCTTTGTCCAAATCTATTTAGCTTCCTGGGAAGCTCACTCCGCGCGAAGCAATATCACAGGATCAATCGACAGCGCGCGTCGCGCCGGTATCCATGTTGCCGATAAGCCCAGCAGCACCATGATTGCAACAACGCCTATCAATACCAGGGGATCGTTGGGAGTTGCTTCATACACGATCAAAGCAAGCACGCGGCTCGCCAGGATTCCCAAGAGCAGTCCCGCAGCCGAACCAAAAGCCAACAACCTAAAAGCGCGTCCCAAGGCTGCCTTTAACACTTCCTTGCGCTGTGCGCCAAGGGCCACGCGAATCCCCAACTCTCGCAGCCGCTTGCTGACCGAATATGCTGCCATTCCGAAGATTCCTGTGATCGCCAACATTGCGCCCATCACGCCCATCACGCCCAAGACCAGAGCCGCCATTTGCGCAGGAAACATAACTGCCGCCATCTCGTCGTAACGGCGTTCGATTTGAACCGGCAGTCCTGCATCCGATTTGCGCAGTACGCTCCTTATATCTGAACCCAGTTGCTGGGGATCGCGGCTGGAGCGCACGACCACCCACGCCGAGCCGGAGGGCCATTGCAGGATTGGGAGGAACAGCGCCGCGTGCGGGTCTTCGGTGAGAGTGGAATACTTTCCGTCTTCGACGAGGCCGGCCACCTCTACGCGAGTTCCATTCGGCATCTTGAAGTAACTGCCGATTGCCTTTTCTGTTGGGCCGAAAAGTTTGCGCGCAAACTCCCGATTCACCACCGCAACCCGCGGCGCATTCTTATCGTCATGCAAGGTGAATTCCCGGCCGGCGAGCAAGGTAGTGCCCTCGGCACGAAGATAGCCAGACGAGACGTGGTACACGTACGTATTCGCTGCGGCATTCGCTGCTCGCAGATCCGTCGCAGTATCGGTAAAGACATCCGAACTGTTCTGGTCATTCAGAAGCAGCGCGTCGGTAAGTCCGACAGACTCTACGCCCGGAATCGCCGTGATGGAGTCGATCATGCGCTTCTGCATCGGCGGGACTCGATCGCCGGTGTAACCCGCCATGTGCAGATCAGCACTTATCAGCACAGCGTTCTTTGGCTCAAAACCGAAATGGGCGTGCAATGTACGGGAGAGCCCGCGCACTGCAACCATCGACGAGGTGACCAGCACTGCGCACAACGCAATTTGCACTGCGAGCAAGATGTCTCGCCCAGTAATATGCCGCCCGACCCTCGCAGACGACCCCGACTTGACGATCTCATATGGACTTGTACGGAGTACGTGGGCTACAGGGACTGCGGCAAACAGGAATCCGCTGATCACGCTCAGAAGGAACGCAATTCCATACACAGTCGTGTCAGGGTTTACTGGCGCATGCATAGGGAAATTCCCAAATGGCTGCCATTCACTCAATCGGCGCAGTAACGCTGCACTGGCTATCACACCCACCGCGCCTCCGGCGAGGGAGATGAGCACTGCTTCGGAAAATAGGCCGCGCAGAATCCGGTTGCGGCTGGATCCGAGCGCGAGTCGCAGAGCAATTTCACGGGAGCGGTCGGCGGCCCGCGCGGCAAAGAGGCTGCCGAGGTTGGCGCATGCTGCCAGCAAAACCAGCCCAGTCAGCAGCATCAATCCCGCAAAGAATGCCTGAAATGGCCCGGTAAAGTGATCACCCAAGAGATTGGGACGCGCCAACGAGAAGCTCATGCGGCCATCGACTTTGGGATAAGCCTTTTCAAGATAAGAGCCAACTGAGTTCAAGTCGGCGATTGCCTCTGCCGGCGTCACTCCCCTCTTCACGTGCCCCATCACCATGAGGAGCGAGCGATTCCCGCGATCATTCAACTGATCGTTGCCGTCCACCTGCTCGCAATTCACAATCGGCACAAAGAAATTGGGAGAGAAAAAGACCAAAGTCCCGCGAAATTGAGGAGGGGCTACGCCGATGATCGTGAAAGGATGTTTGTTGATCTGAACCACTCGGCCCAATACGCCGCGATCATCTTGGAAATGGGTGTGCCAATACGCATAGCTGAGCACGATGTACGGAGTGCTGTTGAGACCGTGCTCATCAGAGGCGTGAAAAAAACGGCCGAGATAAGGATGAATCCGCAATGCGTCAAAGTAGTTCCCGCTCGCCTCCACACCCCAGGTCGTGGATGGCCCTTCGCCGGTATCGAGCGCGACTTGAGAGATGCCGTAAGCAACCAGACCATCAAAGCTGCGGTTGCGGTCGCGCAAATCCTGATAATCAGGATAGGAGTGGCTTGTGTCCTTGCTGGTTGTGCGCTGGACTCCGTAGAGGGTTTGCGCATCGGGCACATTCAGTGGCCGCAGAATCAGCCCATTCATAACGCTGAATACCACGGCGTTCGCGCCGATAGCCATCGCCAGCGTGCAAACGGCGGTAATGGTGAAGCCCGGGGACTTGCGCAACTGCCGCAACACGTAGCGAAAATCTTGAGCCAACCCACTCATAGCCTGGAGTCCCTACCATTCAAGACAACAACAACGAAGCGCAATTCAACTACCATCTACGGAGGTTTGTAAAGCATAGATGGTTAAGCTGATGCACGCTGAATCGAAACGTGTGACCCGCACCAGTTTGTCCGCCGGTAGAAGACTGTGTTCGAACGTGGACAGCTTCTCGGACGACGGGTCGCGACGGGTGGGAGTGCGCATCGACCGAATCCGCGTCTGCCCAACGAAGCGGTGGTTGGCAGTTGGAGTGAATTCTCAGTTTCTAATTCCTGGGCGAATAACGGGCAATCCGGAACTAATGCCTCTGATTGGTGCCGGTAAACGCGCTGGTGCTCATTGAACGGGGCCGACTCCGGGATCGTCAGGCATTCGGAGTGATCCCCTGCCGCGCATAACTTCCGGATTGCCGACAATCCAGGAGTAATCGCGTGGCGGCCCGAATCGAAACACCGAGTACGGCCACTTACGTCTCTACTTTTTTAACTTACTCGATTGCGCGAACATCTCGCTGCAGAGCTCCAAAGACTGAGACCACTGAAACCGCCACTCCGGCGATCATGAACATGCCCTGTACGCTCCAGGAGACCGCCGCGCCGGCTCCGGCCATCGACAGTGGCATGAGTCCGAAGGCCGCGAGCATCATCAGGCTGGCTACGCGTCCTAAAACGGCACGATCGACACGCTGCTGGAACCAGGCCTGAATCTGCACGTTGGTGAAGCCACTCAGGCATCCCATGATTGCAAGCAGTGCCGCAACGGGTATCAATCCCGGAATGAAACCAACGATGCTTGTAAGCAGTCCCAGAATGCTGGTGGCTCCGACCAGCGCCAGACCACGTCGCTTCATGCGAATCACTCCCGCCAGCAACATTCCCATGAGGGTTCCTGCCGCAACGCTCGAAATCCATACACCGAACGAAACCGGGGAAGAGAACCGCCTTTTCGCCATATAGGCCAAGCCGATACTCAGCGGTCCAGCCAGGAAAAGATTCAGAACCGCGGCGACAAGCAGAAGCGCACGCAATGGCCGGTCGTTGACGACATAGCTAAGGCCTTCTTTGATCGAGTTGAGGACGCTGGGCTTCGGCGCTCCCGGTTTGGCGGCGATGAAGTCGGGCAACTTCCACAGCGCTCCAATCAGAAATAGAAAGCTGAAGGAATCAAGCAAGAACGCCCAGGCAGCTCCCAGCGATTTCATGATCAGGCCGGCAGGACTCGGAGCGGCCACGCCGGCCAGCAGGGCTGTGCTTTGCCATACTGAATTTGCCGCCGGCAACTGCTGCGGTTCAACCAGTGAACGCATCATCGCCGGAGCGGACGGCATCGCGAAGGCATCGGCAATTCCGAAACCGGTGGCGAGCAAGTACATGTGCCAGATGGCGAGATGCCCGGCCCACAGCAGGCATCCAATGGCTCCCACCAGGATTGCGCGACACGTGGCTGTGATCATCATCAGCTTGCGCGGAGAGATGCGATCGGCCACTGCTCCCCCCATCAGCATCAGCACGGCGCGAGGAATTCCCGCGCACATGCTCACCATGCCCATGGCGACCGCTGAACCGGTCAACTCCAAAACCAGCCAGGGCAGGGCGACTATATAAAACTGATCGCCGAGCAGGGAGAGTGTGGCCCCCGTCCACCACAAAACAAAGTTGCGGTTCTTCAGCGGGTGGGGAAGCTTCTGCGGTGCAGGTGACGCTATCTGCGCTGGCGCCGTCGCCATAATCGGGCTCCTTCAAGATGTAAATATCGATTTACATCACTGTAAATGTGAATTTACATTTACTATTGCCAATGTCAACACTTTTGTGATCAAGGCCGCCCAGACGGGCGGGACGAATGGGAAAGCTGATATAAGGAATTCCATGCCTAAAACCAAGAAAACGTTGGAGCCCCAGCAGGAGCGCAGCCGCGAATCGGAGCGTAAACTGCTGAAAGCCGCTGCCGAGGTTTTAGGGCAACATGGCGTCGCTGGCGCGACGATTCCCCGAATCGCCCGCCATGCCGGATTAACTCCGGGCGCGGTCTATCGGCGCTTTCGCGACAAAGATGAACTGCTAGAGACAGCAATCCTGGGAATTCTGGAGCGACAGGACGAGCGCACGAAGGTTGGATTGGCTCCTAAAGCGGCCGCGCAGATTCCCCTTCCGGTCTTTGCCGATCAAATCATCGGATCGATGGTGATCAGCTATCGCGCAAACGCCGCTCTGTTAAACGCGATGCGGCAATTCGTCCAGGGACGCGCCAACACAGAATTTTGGAAGAGAGCCTCAGTCTTGGAGATGCGCACCTTTCGTCGTCTTCTGGAGCTGTTTCTCTCACATCGCGACGAAATCCATCATCCGCAGCCTAAGATGGCACTCTCGCTGGGGCTGATGATGGTGATCAGCACTCTTTTTGAATTGGTCGTGTTGCCGCAGGATCCGTCGTTGTACAAGGGACTCTGGCCACAAGATGATCGCGTCATGAAAAAGGAACTGGTGCGCGCATTCTTAAATTATTTGGGCGCCATTCCCAGAACAGATTAGTTTTGTGCGGCTCTTGATTTGAATGGAGAGAAAGCTACACTCATCGGCAAACCGTTTCCTGAAACGATATTATTGAAACGCCTTCCAACGCTGACGGTTCCCCGATGACCTCGCCAATTAGCGGCTCCTCTCGCGGATTGCGCCCGAATCACGGGCTACTCGGAAACTGGCGAATCGAAAGTTATTTCGTGACTGGCACGATGTCCAGATTCTTTCCCAGAACTCTGGCAGGATTTGACTAGTCGGGAGGGTGACCATCGCTCTTCTGGTTCATTTCGTGTTGGAGCTGTAGCAGTTGACGCAACTGGTCGATGTTCGCTTCTTGTCGGACTTGCTCAGCGTGTTGCGCTCGTGGGTTGCCAATCGGCTTTGCATCCTTCTGCAGAATGACATAGAACTCAGTGTCAGAAGGCAGCGACACTACGATCCGATCGTTGATTGCCAGCTCAGACAAGCTTTGATCGGATGCTTCGCCGATATTGTTGCTGATGCGTTCTCGGAGAAGATCACTCTCACTCAACGGTTGGTTCAGGCTTCCGCGTCCCACCAGAGTCGCTGTGATTTCGCCTATTCCGGCGAACGAGCGCAGCAAGACGTTTTTTCCTGTATGCCTCCCCTCGACTTTTCCGCGCAGTGGTTGAAGCCGGAGGTCGCTTGCTGTTGCGGCAAGGGCTACCGGGGATTGATTCGGCATGAGCAGGGAGTCGAATCGTAGCCCAATGTAGCCGGAGCGATCAGCTGATTCAATATGGCCAAACGCCCTGGAACCTGCTGGAACAAGGATCTCTCCGTTTTGTTCATAGTTGTATTCGATTACTGCAATGGCAGGCGCTTGAATCGCCGTACTTACCGCTGATTCCAATCTGGCACGAAGTCTCGTTCCTGGCGGAAGTCCGATTCCAACACTGATGTCAGATGCAGTCGATGGCAGCTGCGCGCTCGTTGTTCGTGCTTCATTTTTCGCCACGAATACGAGCGAGGGTTCATCCATGGCTTCATGTTGCTTCAGTCCCGGTTGGGTTCCAGTGGATGTGCCGGTATCAATACTGGTGGGCATTTCCGCTCCTTCTCGATATGGCGCAGGATGCCACGATCCGCGATCGGCGAAAGGTGGTATGTCGGCAAGAGTAGAGGCAGAGGTCTGTTCCGGGTTTCTTGATGTCATGCGCCCGAGTTGCTCAGGCTCGACACGGCTGCTGTCCATTGCCTGCTCCTCGGAATGACCCGGCTCGAGGATCGGAGTGATGCTCACCGAGGTGCCAACTTCGTTTTCAACATGGGAACGCTTTTGTGGGTTTAGGTTTGGCGCAGGATTCTTCTGTACGGACAACGGGGGCTTGGAAATCCCGTTAAATGCGAGAAGCAATAAAACGAAAACGATGCCAACTCCTATAAACAGAATCCGACGATTGTCTTTGCGCGGAGGTCGACCCGACTTGTCGGGTATGTACGGCATCTTTTCATGAATTTTTTGCTCTTGAATGCTGCTGTTGTCTTCAGATGTCCGCTCAAGAGTGTCGGATGCAGTAGGGCCGTTCTCCTCTATGGCAGTCATCGCACTTCTCCTTGAGGGACCGGAGTAAAAGGGAGAGATAACAGAATTGGACGATCCACTTGGTCGGCTTCGGCCAGCCGAACCTGTAATGTTTCACCCGACTCCTTGAACGCCGGCCTCTCAAACACGACTACTCCGTCCGCTCTTTCTCCTGCCGTCAAGCGTCGCGCCGTGATGCGGTATTCGGAAATGGGAATGGGTTCGGCTATGATCCGCTTTCCGTTTCCCCGCGCTCTGCTGCTCAGCTCAAGCTGAGGCGGCAGGAGTTCAATGGTTCTCCGCGAATTGTTCAGAATAGAGAAGGCAACAATCGTCTGCCTGCCTCGTCCGACTGAGCTTCCAATCGCAGCACGGAAATCACTCCCGATCCATGCTGGTGACAACTCTTTCTGATCTTCCAGTGCACTCGTCAATACGTCCCGCTGGCGCCTCGGCAATGGCGATTCGAGCACGGAAGGTAGAGAGAGCGATCGGGTTTCCGGGATTAGAAAGGTGTCGTTATCGGCGCTTATGGCAAGAGCGTGTGGTCGGCGATACTCAACCAGGAAGTCAACCAGTACGTTGCGACCCGCTCTCCCTTCACTGACCAAATACAGGCTTATCTCGTGACCTGATTTGGTCGTGATCAAGGCATTTGTTTCCGACTGCAGCGTAGTCGTGGGCTTTAGGAATACGAGCCAGGGTTCAGCCTCTGAGTGTTCCGCTTTGAAAGTTGCGGGGCTGCCAACCACCACCGAGCTGATCTCTTCGGGCAGTCTTATCGAGGTTGTGTAGCCGGCTGCGAGATGCAGCAATGCAACTGTGTTGGGCTGAATCGGCAGGATGCTGACCTTGGGCACAACATTTCCAGTTCCGACCTGGGCTATAGCGATGCTGGTCGCGAGAAAGACGAAACCCCACTGCACTTTCATCGTGTCCTCCTGAGAATTCGCTCCGGAGAGCTGTTGCGTTCGAAGCGATTGCGAAGCTGGCTGACGTAACTGATGACGTCGGGGTTGGAATATCTGAGTCCTCGGCGGTCGATCACCCTCTCACCGGCGTAATAAGCGGCTGCAACCAATCTCAGATCTCCCCGGAACCTGTTCATCAGCCATGCCACATAACGCACGCCTCCAGACACATTCTGCGAGACATCGCAGCGATTCTGAACATTGAGTCTTCTGGCTGTATCTGGCATCAGCTGCATTAACCCCACGGCGCCTTTGCTTGAAACTGTGCATTGTTTCCATGCCGACTCTTGCTCTACCACGGCACGCACGAACTCCCGCGGCACGTGATAATGTTCCGCGTATGCGGCGACGTAGTATTCGGCTTCCGCTCTCTGGCTGCTCGCGACAGCTAAGCAGGAAGTCAGGGAGACCAAGGTGAGAAGCAATGTTGGACGAATCACGCCTTTCGAGCCTCCTCACTGTAGACGCGTGCATCACCGACCAGGCTCGACCAGCCGTCGCGCAGGAGAAGCTTTCGTCGATCGGCCTCGGTTTTGGCCAAAAGAGGCAAAAGAACGTCGCGCATTTCCGGAGTAATCCGTTCTTCCTCCAGAATTTCAAGCGCTTGAGCCAGGTCAAGCATTTCCGAAATCGAAGGTGGCTTTTCCAAACTCCAGCCGCGCAGCGCTTTTGCCAGGCCAGCCATCTCGAAGTGGAACTCGGCGCTTCGCCTGGGCGTTCTCAGTTCAATGATTCTGGCTTCTCGTTCCGGGCTCGGATGCTCGATGCGCAAATAAAAGGCTCTCCTGCGGAGAGGGTCACCGAGCCTTCGTTCCTCGTTCGAGGTGAGCACCACGAAAGGAATAGACCGGGCTCTGATGAGGCCCAATTTTGGAATACTTAGCTGCCACATACTTAATAGCTCCAGCAGCATTGCCTCGAACGCCTCGTTAACTTTGTCTATCTCGTCTATGAGAAGGACGCATGGGTCTGGCCGCTGCAACGCTCGCAGCAGGGGGCCAGCGCTAAAAAAGTTCTGACCATGCAATTGCTGTTTTAAGGCTTCCCATGCAACATCTTCTGTTTTCGAATGCAATTCAACGGCAAGACGCTGGAGAGGCTCGTCGAACTTTCCAATGGCTTTCTCCTCATCGATTCCTTCAAAGCACTGCAGGCGCTCGACCTCCGCGCCGGTGACTTTCGCGACGGCATAGGCAAGCTCGGTCTTGCCACTTCCGGGTGGTCCCTCAAGCAGAATCGGTTTATTCAGTTTTGCTGCGAGGTAAACGGTTGTCGTGGTGATTTCATCGGTGATGTAGCCGACGCGAAGAAGCCCGGTGTGAACGTGACCAAGAGACGAAAACAAGTTTGCTCCTTAACTCCTGCCCGCTTTGACTGTGTCCAAAAGCGGGGAACAAGCTATGCACACTCCGAATCTCCGTCAAATTTCTTCGCCGGTACTGCTTTTTTTGACCGAGATTGCCGGCTCGGTTACAAACCTGATCGTGTTGAAGTGGAGCCGGCAATGAAGGCTTTTATGGAAGTTGTTGAAGTTCGCGCGAAATCGAGATCCGATGCGCCGCTCTCTTTTGAAGGGCCGGCGCCAGCGCCTGGCGCAAGACCTGTTCTTACCCAGCGAACGGAGCCATTCGTAGACGCCGACGAAGCAGCCCGCTTCCTGAAGCTGCACCCCAAAACCCTGCTTCGCCTGGCGCGACACGGATCAATCCCTGCTCACCCTCTCACCGGCCGTCGTCGCCATGTCTGGCGCTTCCTTCTGACCGAGCTGGACGCTTGGGCGCGGGGTCAGTTAGAGTCAGGCAGCGACCGGTGCCAGAATTCAAGGAGCTGAAGAATGCTGGCACGTTACAAGAATGGCTGTTTACAGAAGATCAAAAGAAAGGACGGAACTGAACGATGGCAGTTTCGCTGGAATGCGCTGTGTCCCGACGGCGTCATTCGCGAACGCAAGAAGACTCTCGGACTGGTTAGCGACTATCCACAACGCAGCAGGAAGCTGCAGGATCTCCTGGCTGGACTGCGGCAGAACATAAATACCGATGGCCCCACAGAACTGACCGTGGTCACCCTGGCAACTGCAGTTGAGCATTACAAACTGCACGAACTCTCGGATTCCGCCGACAGCGGCAGAGCGTATTCGACTCGCCGAAAGAAGATACAGGTCTTTGATCGGTGGGTTCTTCCTCGCTGGGGAAAGCTCGAACTGCGGGACATCAAAACCGTGGCAGTGGAGCAATGGCTCAAATCCCTGATGACCTCGAAATCGGGAAGGCCAAAGCCGCTGGCGGGCGGAACCAAGAGGAAGATTCGCGATGCTATGAGCAGCATCTTCAATCACGCGATCCGCTGGGAGTTCACGGACCGGAACCCAATTCGGGGACCGGTAAAAGGTTCGGGCGTGCGCGTTTCCGGCAAGCGCGAGCAGATTCCTGACATCCTGGAGGTCGAGGAGATGCAGCTGCTTCTCGGGGCTCTGGAGGTGCGGGAACGAACCCTGGTCTTTCTCGTCACCCGATCTGTGGTTGATCAGCAGGTTGGAGATACGAAGACCGAGGTTTCGAGAAAACCCGTTCCGATCGATGAATCTCTCGCGCGTGACCTTTGCGCCTGGCGGGAACAAACGCCCTACAGAGAACCAGCTGACTGGGTGTTTGCAACCGACAGCCGTCGCGCCGGTGCCAAACGGGGAAAGCAACCTTTTTGGTTAAGCACGATCATGCGCTATCACATCCAGCCGAAAGCTCGCGAGCTGGGCATCACGAAGAAAGTCTCATGGCACACCTTCCGGCATACGTATTCGACCTTGTTAAAGGCGAACGGCGAAGACGTGAAGGTGGTACAGGAACTATTGCGTCATGCCTCGGCGAAGATAACGCTCGATATTTACTCACAGGCGCTCACTCCGGCCAAGCGGGCAGCGCACAGCAAGGTAGTGAAGATGATTTTCCACAAGGTTGTACCGCGAGGTTGTACCGCGGATTCCGACTCGGTCCGGGCAAATGCTTGAAAAGATTTGGCGTCCCCGACGGGATTTGAACCCGTGTTACCGCCGTGAAAGGGCGATGTCCTAGGCCGGGCTAGACGACGGGGACCCTGACAAAAGGAAGCTGTCGGGTGAGTACCAAACGAACAGCTTGAGATTTGCGGCTCTTCCAGTATCGCATATCAGACGAGATTCGGCAGCCGCTGACACTCAAGAAAGCCGCCGGAAAGGGAAACACGAAGGCACAGACGAGGAATGGAAAAAAAATGTAACCTTATGTGTTGCTTTCGTGACCTTCATGTTCCCCTTCCCGGGGCGCTTCCGTAAAGCACTGAATGAATCTTCAACGACTACAATAAAACCGTCCTTATGGCCGATCGCCTCTATCTCAGTCTCTGGTTTCCCAGTTTCGAAGAAGCGGAGATGATACCGCGAACTCTGGCTGTGTTGAAGCACTTCCCATTTTCCAACTCGCAGCCAGGGATTCGATACCTTGGCATCTATGCCATCTCATGGAACGAACCGTTAGTCTTCGAGCAGACCTTTGATTCGCGCGAGACTCCGGAGCAGGCCGTCGAACTTGCGCGCGAACACGTTCACCGCGACCACGCTTACGAGTTTGAAGCGATGTGGGACTTGTGGAGTCCCGAGATTGGCGGTGGACTCGACACGACTTGGCGCCTGCAGCCACAGCCAGTCAAGTTTCTGGTGCACGGAACTGAGTTTGAAGACGGCCTTTTTCAGGAGGACGGGCAGGTTAAGATCGATTTCGGGCTCGACACGCCTTTTCTCCACGAAGAACTCGAGCTCGATCAACTCAGCGAGGAGCGAGTGAAAGCCAACGTTCAGAAGCTCGTGGCTCTCACCTCTGCAGTCGAGAAAAATGTCGGAATCAGAGGCCGCATCCTGTGGTCAGATTCCGAAGAGAACCTGGTGCAGAAGCTGATCGCGCGATTGCAGAAGGTGCAGTGAAAGCAATTCGCAATTAGCGATTAGAAATTAGCTAACATCGAACCACAGCACATGCATCAGCAAGGGATGGTCGACACAGGCTTGGGCGGCGCGACAAGTGGGAGAGCTCGCCAGGTTTATGGGTCATTATCGCGGCAGTAGTGGGCTTGAATGTTTGGTATGACTGCTATCACTCTCTGGGAGTCATCTTTGACGTACTTGTGACCGTGGTTCTGCTTTTTTCTTTTTTCAAGCGGACTTAGTAGATCGGTAGTCGCTAGCGCTCCGTCACAATCTCGGAAAAGTCTGCAATTGTCGAGAAGCTGCGCTGCATGGTCGCGAGAAGCGCTAAACGATTGCTGCGAAGCTTCTCGTCATCCACCATCACCATTACTTTGTCGAAGAAGACATCTATAACCGGACGTAATTGAGCGATATGGGTCAAGGCCTGCTGATGCTGTTTTTGCTTGTGCAGTGATTCCACTTTGGCACGAGTCTCGACTACCCGCGCGCCCAGCACCTGCTCGGCTGATTCGCTCAGCTGCGAGTTGCTGAATTCTTCCGGCCACTTCTTTCCACCTTCGCGTGCCTGGCGAAGAATGTTCTTGATTCGCTTGAATGCTGTCGAGATTGCAACGAAGTCTTCTGTCGGGCGCACTGCTGTGACTGCCTCGGCTCGCGCACTGGCATCAACGACGTCCTCGGATCCCGCTGCAAGCACTGCGTTTACTACGTCGTAAGCGATGCCGCGAACGTCGCGCAGATAAAACTCCAGGCGCTCACGGAAGAACGCCGCCAGAGCCTCAGGAGCTTTCTCAATTTCGCGCAGCTTGCTCTTTAAGTCCTCGCAAGCCCGGTACTGCGTCAGCGCGCGCTCGACGATCTCGCCGATGCGCAGCGGGAGGTTGTGCTCGGCGAGAATGCGTATCATGCCGTTCGCCTGGCGACGCAGAGCAAACGGATCTTTTGATCCGCTCGGCTGAAGACCAAGCGCAAACATTCCCGCGATGCTGTCTGCCTTGTCGGAGAGCGCGACAAGTGCCCCCTCGGTCGAACTCGGAACAGTATCGTCGGTTGATTCGGGCCGATAGTGGTCGTAGATGGCATCCGCAACCGTTTCAGGATGGCCCTGCGCCCTGGCGTAGAGTCCGCCAATGATACCCTGCAGTTCGGTGAACTCTTTTACCAGCTCGGTCGTGAGATCGGCTTTTGCCAATAGAGCAGCCTGATCGACGACGCGAGAAGATACGCGCACTCCTGCCTGTTCCAGCTCTCGAGCAAGCGCGGTGCTGATCGCACGGACTCGTTCCGTTTTGGTCCAGTAAGTTCCCAGATCCTTCTGGAACATAACGTTCCGCAGCATCTCCACGCGATCGGTGAGAGGAATCTTCTGATCTGTTTGCCAAAAGAACTGCGCGTCGTTGAAGCGGGCGCGGAGTACACGTTCGTTGCCGTGGCGAATCACTCCGTCACGGTCACCATCAGTATTGAGCACGGCAAGAAAGTGTGCCGCCAGTTTGCCGCTCGCATCCTCTACGGCAAAATACTTCTGGTGATCGCGCATGACAGTCACGAGCACTTCTTCGGGTAGCGATAGGAAAGCGCGATCGAAGCTTCCGAGAATCACTCCGGGAAATTCCGTGAGGTTCACGACTGTGTTAAGCAGTTCTGCGTCTTCACGCCAACGGGCGCCGCTTACCTTGCGCATTTCCAAATCCAGAGCTTTGCGAATTTCTTCCAGCCGCTCAGCGCGATCGGCTATCACTTTGCTCGCCCGGAGTTCCTCAACGTACTCGTTGGCACCGGAGATCGTGACCGGAGCTGACGTCAGGATGCGATGGCCGCGCGAGCGATTGCCGGCTCTCACTCCTGCATACTCGAGCGAAAGTGATTCATCGTCGAGCAGCGCAACCATCCAGCGCACAGGACGCACGAAGCGTTCCGATTTGCCTGTGCGCCAATACATGTTCTTCGCCCAGTAGAGAGCATTTAATTCCTTCGGCAGAGCTTCCGCCAGAATCTCTCCCGCTGCGCGTCCTTTGCGCACCACTGTGGCGGCCAGGTACTCGCCCCTGGAATTTGTAATCTTCTCCAGTTTCCCGACATCCACTCCTGCTTTCCGCGCGAAAGCTTCCGCCGCCGCAGTCGGATTCCCATCTTTGAATGCGACTTTGATCGCCGGTCCGATCAACTGCTCTTCTACGTGTGGTTGTTGAGCTGAAACGTGTCGAGCCAGGACAGCCAGACGTCGAGGAGTAGAGTACGAGGCGACCGGAGCTTCGGCGCGCTGTACCGTCAAGCGCTCGCGTTGCAGCAGATCGGTAATTCGTTTAGCGAATTCGTCGCGAGCCCCTTCGATCATGCGCGCAGGAATCTCTTCGCAGCCGATTTCGATTAGAAGATCAGGCATGCACTTCCACCGTCTCCAGTTTTGGTTCTGCAGCCTCGCGCACTGAACTTTGCTGTTGATCGAGGTATGCCTTCGCCACTCCCACAGCCAGAGTTCGAATTCGCGCAATCACTCCGACACGTTCCGTAACCGAGATTGCGCCACGCGCGTCGAGGATGTTGAACAGGTGCGAGCATTTCAGGCAAAGATCGAATGCACCAAGCACAGGATAGCGGCGCAGCTCATCGGCGGCTGCTCCCTCCGGAGCCTTCTTTTTCAAGACAGAATAGCCGTCGATCAGCGCTTTGCATTCAGTTTCGTAAAGTTGCAAGTGCTGCCATGCTTTCTGAACATCGGCGGCCTCGAAGTTATAAACGGAGAGCTGGAGCTCTTCTGCAAGTCTCACATCACCATAAGTCACCAGCTTGCCGTCAGCGCCACGAGTCCAGGCGACGTCATAAATACTGTCAACGTCCTGAAGAAAGGCTGCAAGCCGTTCGATTCCGTAAGTCAATTCGGCTGAGATGGGATCGAGATCGATTCCTCCGCATTGCTGGAAATATGTGAACTGCGTGATCTCCAATCCATCGAGCATGACCTGCCAGCCGATTCCCCACGCGCCCAGTGTTGGCGACTCCCAGTTGTCTTCTTCGAACTTGATGTCATGCCGGCGCAGATCAATGCCGATCGCCTGCAGCGAGCGCAGATAGAGTTCCTGAACGTCATTCGGTGGCGGCTTCAAAATCACCTGAAGTTGCGTGTGCTTGTACAGGCGATTGGGATTCTCGCCGTAGCGACCATCTGCCGGTCGTCGGGAAGGCTGCAGATATGCCGTCCGGTACGGCTTTGGCCCAAGCACGCGGAGAAATGTTTCGGGGGACATGGTACCGGCGCCGACCTCGATGTCGTACGGCTGCTGGAGCACGCACCCATAATCGCCCCAGAAGGTCTGAAGCTTGAGGATGAGTTCCTGGAAGGTTGGTGGTTGCACTTTTGGTGTCGTTGCCAATTTTGTTCAGGACAGAATCGAAAATCCGGCCGGGGGCGGCTGGATCCACGTTTTGCTCTCAGCTCCTAGTCCAGTCTTGCCAGCGCGATGCTGGTTACCAGCTTACCTTCGATGTGACGCTCAATGCACTGCGCAAGAAATTTTCTCAAGTCTGCCCCGCGCTGTCGCTTCCACGGCTCAGCAGCGAAGGCGTCCACCGGGGAACGAAACATCTCCGCTGCTAGCTGACGCGAAGGCAGCGACATCTCCGAGCTGGCGAGCCGTTTATGTTGCGGGCACATCAGGCCGTCAGCGAGCGCATGAAAGAAGACGCGGCCTGAGCCGTTCAACTCCTCTCCACACACGATGCAGGCACCCAACTCGGGAAGCAGCCCCATCAGCCGCGTCATCCAGAGATCAAAATACGTAAGGGGCATCCAAATGCTGCCGGCTTCGAGATGCGGTAACACTGAAAGCGTAAGTCGAAATACCGCGTCGTTCGCATCGTGATCAGGTAGAAGTCCGTCCAGCACTTCCGCCACGTACGATAACGCCACGGTGCGTTCGTAGTCGACATCATGCATCAATGGCGATTCGATTACATCGCAGGAGTCAAGACGGACCAATTCCTGTCCCGACTTCTGGTCGTAATAAGCTCGAACTCGGGTCAGCGGCTCGAGCGCACCGCCGAAGCGTCGCTTTGATCTCTTCGCGGAGCGCGCGACTCCGCGGATCTTGCCTTCTTCGCGCGTGAATAACGTCACGAGCAGGTCAGCTTCCCGCAGCGGATATGTCCGCAGCACAATGGCGTCTGACTGCTTGAGCACCGGTTTCGCTGACCCTCGACTATCGATTCTATGGCACTTTGATTACGAATGTTTAGGAAGGGCACAGGAGAGCCAACGGTTTCGTTACTTCATGAGCGGCTTCAGCCTCGGCTGAAGCCGCTCATGAAGAAGGATTGTTTCTAGCTCACCGGCACGGATGGAATCCGTGCCCTTCCCTAAAAGCAGAATCCGCCAAAAGCAAAGCCCGGCCAAAATTGGCCGGGCGAAACCAAGAGCTTGGAAAGAGCTAGCGTCCGAAATACTGTGAGTTCTTGCCTTCGTATTCCTTCCACTTGTCTGGCAGATCGTCAGCCGCGAAGATCGCCGACACCGGGCAAACCGGAACACAGGCGCCGCAGTCAATACACTCCACAGGATCAATGAAAAGCTGCTGCGCTTCGCCGTGAGGAGCTTCGTCCTTCTTAGGGTGGATGCAGTCTACCGGGCAGGCATCCACGCATGCGGTGTCCTTAGTGCCAATGCAGGGTTCTGCAATTACATATGCCATTGAAATCTCTCCAAATAAATGCGCTGAGAATGCTGCTTGCAGGCGCGATGAATTCTTAGGAAAAGAAGAATTCTATCAGCGTCGCTTCATTTTCACCACGGGACGATCCTTGCCATGAAGGCAAAAACTTAACATGGAGGACAAGAAGCAACGGAGGAAAGAAAAGGCCGGCGCTTCGCGAGCTCGTGGGTGAGATCAACCAAGGTCATAGATTTACAACAAACCACCTCCGCGACCTCCGTGTTCAGCTTTGTCCTTTGTGGCCGTGAGCGACGATTATGCGAGTGCTGGTTCACGTTCTTCTGCCGGCTGGTACTCTGTGATGTACCCCGCGACTGCGCTCGCTGCTACCGTGTATGGGCTGGCGAGATACATTTGTCCTGGTCCGCTGCGGCCGGGAAAGTTGCGGTTTTGTGCGCTGATGACGATCTGATCGGGACGTGTCGAGACGCCGGGACCTGCGTTGATGCAGGCTCCGCAACTTGGCTCGATTACCTTCGCTCCCACTTTCTGGAAGACCTCGAGATAGCCTTTACGCAAGCAGTACTCGCGCGTCTCCTGCGATCCAAACTGGATGTAGAACTGTACCGATGACGAGACACGCTTGCCCTGGCGCAGCGCGTCGCTGAGCACTTCGGCGTACATGTCCATATCCTCGTTCTTGCCCGCGGTGCAAGTCCCGCCGTAAGCGATCTCCACCGGAACTGGCGTATTCAGGTCCCGCACATATTTGCCATTTCCCGGGTCGCCCGGTGTTGCGACCATCGGATAGATTTCGGAAGCGTCCATTTCGATCATGTGCGCGTATTCTGCGCCGGGATCGCTGCGGAGTCCGTCGATCAACTTCTCGGAGTGGGCACCTTTCATTCCGCGGCGCTCGACTAGAAAGTCAGCAACTTTCTTATCTGGCGCCACAATACCGGTGAATCCTCCAATCTCGGCGGCCATGTTGCACATCGTGGCACGCTCGTCGACACCGAGTTCCTCGATCGCCTCTCCTGAATACTCCATCACCTTTGCCAGCGCCTTGCCGCCGCGGATGTAGTCCATTGCCAACAGCTTGAGGATGTAATCCTTGGCTGTGGCATTGGCACGCCGTTTTCCGCGGACGATCACCTTTACCGATTCGGGAACTTTGACGCGAACGTCTTTCGTAATCCAGGAATTGAAGACGTCGGTAGTGCCGATGCCGAAGGCGACGCAACCAACCGCGCCAACGTGCGGGGTGTGTGAATCAGAACCAACATTCAACTGACCCGGAAGCGCATAACTCTCGGCCACGATCGAGTGACAGATGCCCTCTGATCCTTTGCGATCCTTCAGCTCGCCATGGAGCTTGATTCCCTGTGATTGCGCGAAGCTCTCCTGCTTGATCTTGAGCTGGGTAGCCAGGTCGAGCAGGCCCATCTTTTTCTTTTCTTCCGATAGAACTTCATCGAGGAACGTGAGGTGGTCGCGGAAGAAGATGATGCTGGCGCGATCGTTTACAGGCGTGTCTTTGCCGACGAAGTGCTCATAGAAGATGGCCGCCATTGGTGTCACGTACTCGTGACTGAAGCGGAGATCGGTGCGTGCGAATCCCGCGTCACCGGGCTTGACCGCAGGCACTCCCACCTTGCCATCCGGAGAAATCATATGCCGCGCGAAGATTTTCTCAGTGACCGTCATGGGCCGCGGCTTGGTGTCGATTCCCGGAATGGTCACCTTGCCTTGCATGCGCGCTACATTGAAGGGAAAGAGCCCGCCGTACTCGATCACTTGGCGCGTAATCTCGTCTTCGCCATGCGTGAAAACTTCTAGCGGAATTTCTTCTCCGCGCCGAATGCAATCAATAAGGCTGAAGTCAGTTGAGGTGAGCACGCCAAGGTTCTGGCAATTTTGCTTGTAAATCCGCTCAATATTCTCGGCGATCACCAGCTTGATGCCGGCGGAAAGCTCCGCGTATGGCGACTGCTCGCGACTCGATCCTTTTCCACGCCGCTTGCCGCTCACCGCCGCGACAAATCCACCCTTCTTCACGTCCGTGCGCTTGATCGGCAGCTCATTGCCGCACTTCAGGCCGGTGTATGGAAATTCACCGAGGGTCTCATCAAAGAAGAAGCAAATGTGAGCCGGCGTGATTTCGTCAGTAGAAATATCATCCCGCAACTTGGGGTTATTCACAGGGTTCTGGGTGTCCCATGGCAAATCTTCACCGGCCAATTGCCGCCGGATCAGCTCTGGATCTTCCGTAAGAAAAAGGATGCGGCCGGCGAACTTCACCGACGCCGGACGCTTGCGGACTTCGCGCTTGAGCAGAAAGTTGGACACACGTAAATTCTAGCTCAGAACCCTTCTCATCACGGAGGCACGGAGAAAGACAAAACTTGCCACGAAGGACGCTGAGTTCACTGAGGTGATTTTGCTTGATGTCTCCGACAGCGCGAGCTGACGGAGGCAAACTTCCCAAGATTCGCCTTTCCTCTGTGTCCTGTCTGTCCTCCGTGTTTCTCTCGGTCTTGCTTTTCTGCGCGTCTGCGTGATGAATTGGCGTTTCTAAGCACAGAGATAGGAACCGCTGCCCGTGCGTGTAGCTAACGACTCCTGTGCAAGCGCACGATTGATGGGGACTCAGGAAACTGGGCGGGACGATCCTTTCTTCAGCTCGTGGGCCAGCAGAATGGCTTCACTAACTTCCTTCATCGATTTGCGGCGCTGCCGTGCCTGCTTCTGGATCGTGCTGTACGCTTCCTCCTCCGTGATGGAGAGTTCGCGTTGGATCAGGCCTTTGGCACGCTCCACGATCTTGCGCGTGGCGAGCTTGTCGGAAAGTTGCGTGACTTCGTTTTCCAGGCGCGCCATCTCGATGGCTGCACCCACCAGATGACCGATCGTCGAAACCGACTTCACCTCACGCGACGTAAAGACGCGAGCTTCCCGATTCTGGACGTTGATTACGCTCACGACGCGGCCACGCGACACAATGGGTACCGAGAGCATGGCTTCGTATGCGTCTTCAGGAAGTTCGCTGAAGATTTTGAACCGCGGATCCCGTGAAGCTTTTTCAGGAAGGACCACAGGCTCGCGATGCTCGGCGACCCATCCGGTAATTCCCTGTCCGATTTGCATCTTGAGCCGGTCAAGAGCTTCCGGATGAGGATTTTTCGAAGCGCGAAGCACGAGCTCGTCGCCTTCAAGAACAAATATGAAGCAGGAATCGCAACTTACCAGGTCGGCGACGAATTCGACGATCTCGTCGAGCACCTCGTGCAAAGGATCTGCCGCCGCGATGCGAGTGCCGAGATCATGCAAAAAATCTAATGCGGGATTAAGGTTTAACTGATCCATAGTGCATTTTATCGGTGCAAACAGCATCGGATTATGAATTTTCTCTATCAGGGTTATCAAAACCTTCTGTAATCCTGCGTGGAACGCAGCCAGGCTGCGTCTCCACGCAGTAGTGTTCTCTTAATTGGCTCCCGAAAGTGAACCGGCTTGCGAAGCTGCGGCGAGACTCGTCTGGTGCGTCTTCTGCGACGGACTGAAGTACACGGCCAGCGTCGACTCCAAGCAGAGAGAACGTACACTCCAGTCTGCGCCAGTCTGCTCCAGTTCAAGAGAACTGCTCTTGCACTGCGCCGACTCCACGTACTGCGCGACGGCCATGATCGAAGCAGCGTTGCGATCTTCGGACGTCACCAGCACATAAGATACCGGCCCGGCGTGTACCGAAACGGAATAGCTTCCTGCCGGCAGAATAGCGGTGCCCCACCGTGTAGCGTGCTTCACTGTAAATCTGCCGCGTGGCTCTTGCGCCGACGCCACGAGAGAAGTGGTTACCAGCAGCAAAAAGAAATAAGCGATGCGTCTTGCGAGTTTCATATCCAATCTCCAATCGAAGTTAAGTGACCGTCCGCATGAGCCGAGGCTTGGCTCAATGCAGCGACGGACACGCATTCGTCCGGGTTCTGGCGCACTATAAATCGCTACTCGGCGAGGAGAAACAGCAACTGCTGCCAGAAGCGGCGCTATAGAACGTCCCACTTAGGAACAACAGCAGGACGTCAGGATCTAGAGATCAGCTGGGATGGGAGCAAGTGAACTTCAGGGTCACTCACTGCTCAGAGACTACGGAAATCAATTGTGAAACGCAAATCGGAAGATTTAATAGACACGATAAGTGCAGCCGCATTGTTATTGCTTCTTAACAACACATTCTCAATTGGGAATCGCTGCTTTGTGTGGCTATTCGTTTAACTACGACTCTTCGCAAACTCTACCAGGTCTGGCAAAGGTTCGAGTCCGCGTCCCTGCATTACGTTCCGCATCTCGTTCTGCAGTTCCTGATGAACAATCCCGTTGCTGGCCAGCACATCGCGGCTTGCGGCGACATCGAATGCGCTGCCATCGACATGCGAGAGCTTTCCTCCCGCCTCCTGCACAAGCAACACGCCGGCTGAGGTATCCCACGGATTCAGATTGAACTCCCAGTAGCCGTCATAGCGTCCCGCAGCGACACACGACAAATCGAGCGCAGCCGATCCCGCGCGGCGAATGCCGTGAGTCTTCATGGTGAGCTGGTGATAGAAGTAGATATTCGGATTTAGATGCCGCTTCTTGCTGGGAAACCCCGTGCCAAGCAGACTCTCGCCGAGACTGGAGGCGCGCGATACGCGAATCTTTTTGCCGTTAAGAGTCGCGCCACTACCCCGCTCGGCAGCAAACAATTCGTTGCGGGTGGGATCGAAGACGACGCCCGCGATCATTTCATTATCACGTGCCAGTCCGAGCGACACGCAGAACACCGGGAAGCCATGAGCGAAGTTCGTGGTGCCATCAAGCGGA
Source organism: Acidobacteriota bacterium (assembly GCA_003225175.1). NCBI lineage: Bacteria > Pseudomonadati > Acidobacteriota > Acidobacteriota bacterium. Next base: position 18,684 of record QIBA01000072.1, on the reverse strand, counting down.
TCGACGTACCAAATGAACTCGCCTGAGCTTTGCGCTCGAGATCCTTCCTCGCCGACGATTCCGTGATTGGGAAACGCAGCCCGCAATGCCTCGACGATGAGCTTCTCCGAAGCACGGTCTGCCTCCGTGACTACGTCCACCGTCCCGCTCCCCTTGTACTCGGTTTTGACGCCGCGCGCGTAGTACTCCATGAGCAAAGCGCCAGCCCGGCGCGCAATGTCAGAGGCCGTGGAAATGTAATCGGGATGCGAAGCGCTCACAGACGCCCTCGGCGTCCGCCGTCCTCCGCGATATAGACGATTTCGTGCTTGTAGATGAAGAGATTCGGAGAGTGCTCGCGAGTCAGCCGGATCATGTTGGCATCGTAGTATTCGATCCAGCCACGCACCGCTCCTCCGCCGACCAACTTCACCGTTACCGGAGTCTGCTTCTCCCCGAGCGCTTTCAGATAGGAGGCCTCAATGCCAGTTTCTTCCGGAGGTGTGTTCTTTGACTTTTTTTGCAGGGCGGGAGCGGCAGCGCTACGAAAACTCATGTCGGCATTTTACGCGATTTTTACGATCATTCCGAACCACCGCCGCGCGAAATGACGATTGACGCATTACTCCAGTTTCGAAGTGTAATACCCACGCCTGGCGCGCACGACGAGCTTGTCGCCGCTGTCGCTGCCCTGAACTTCCGGCAAATCGTGGGGATGGGCGATGACATCTATCTGCCGAAAGTCGGACGAAGCACGTCGAGCCGCAGGATAGTAGGCCAGCAGATACTGCGTCCTAAGCTCATCGCTAATCTGCTCAAAAGCCCTATCGAGCTGCGCCACATTCGACGCATAGTAGTACTTTCCACCTGTGTCATTCGAGATTTGAATGAGCGCGTGCTCGCCCCCGGTATTGCGTCCGGCACTTGCCTCGACGGGCACATCGATCAAGCTATAGACCAGGGCTTCGGATTGCTGCGCTGCTCGCAGAGCTTCCTTGTAATCGATGCTGCTCGCCGTGTCGCCACCATCCGTGATCAGCACCAGCACCTTGCGTCCTTGCCGATTGATCAGCGCCTTGGCTCCAAGGTAGATCGCGTCGTACAGCGAGGTAGCGCCGCCAACCTGCACTTCGTTGATCGCGCTGTCGAGCTGCCGCAGCTTCGACGTGAACGGCGTCATCTCGCTCACGTTTGTTGCGAAGGTATAGAAAGCCACCGCATCCTGCGGGCGAATCATGGAGTGAATAAATCGGCGCGCGGCCTCCAGCTCGAGACGAATGTCTTTGCGCGTGCTGGAGCTGGTATCCACCGCCAGCACAATCGAGAGTGGAAGCTGCGATTCCTTGCTGAAGACCGAAATCTTCTGCGGAATGCCATCTTCGGTGAGACTAAAGTCATTCTTTACGAGATTGCCGATCGGTGCACCCTGCGGATCGGTCACCGTGACAAACACATTCACCAGCTTCACATCGACTTTAAAGGTAGTTTCGGTGTTCTCCTGGGCGCTCACCGAGGCGAGCAGAACCAGTGGGATGACTATGGTGCGCAGGAGTCTCACTTTGCCTCGCCAATGTTGGGTTCAGCGCTCGTGCGAAGCTCTTCGGGAAAAGGCTCGCCATCGGCCCACACAACGCCATCGGTGAAGTGTTCTTTCTTCCAAATTGGGACGGTTCGCTTGAGAGTATCGATAGCAAAGCGGCAAGCATCGAAAGCTGCGCCACGGTGCGCGGAGGCGACAACGATCAGCACGCTGGTCTCGCCAATCTCGAGCCGTCCAAGCCGGTGGATGATCGCGACCTCTCTCACCTTGTAGTTCGCAAGCACCTTCTCCGCCAGCGAGTTCATTTGATTCAGCGCCATCGGCTCGTAGGCTTCATAATCCAGAAACAATGTCCGGCGATTCCGTGTGTGGTTACGGACAATGCCTTCAAAGACCACCACCGCGCCGTCCTCGCCCTGCTTTATCCCTTCGACGATCCGTTGGGCCTGAATTCGCTCACGAACGATCTGACACTGATAACTCTCTTTGCGCACAACAGTTTCGGCTCCGCCACTGACTGGAGGGAGCAGCGCGACTTCATCGCCTTCCCGCAACCGGTCTCCCGGCGCCGCGTATTGCTGGTTCACCGCAAGAGCCAACGAATGGAAGAACTTAGCTTTCTCGGGCGCAAGTTCGCGGTAATGATTGAGCAAGTCGGAAACCGTAGCACCCGAGGACAAATCGAGTGAGTCCTCGCTGCGTTGCAAGATGTCTTTGAGCACACCGAACAGAAGGACTCGAACTCTCATGCTTTGTTAAGCATACGTGAGAGCGGAAGGAAAAGTTGTCAGATGATGCACGCGTCTGGCGCTCCTGAAATGGATGTTTGCGTGGTCCCAGCCGCCCTCGGCGGGCACGCTTGATTGAGATTTCGTGATCGTGTAATTCTCGATTTCACACTTCCCGTGCGAAATACCTGACAAGAACGAAATTTGATGCCTCGTACCGGCCCAGGACGGCCGGAACTACGTAACCGCTCAAGTCGTCAATGGGACTGCTCCCGTCCATGTTTTCCACACGCAAAGCTCACTATCACCAGCTGATTGCCCGCCTTTTCCACAAATTCACAGAGCTAACGGAACCGTAAACGAAAGTAACTGCAGATTTCCTTCCTGGTAATGCCCCAATCGCGGTACATTATCTCCGCCCCCGGAACGCAGTCCCATTCATCATGATCACGCAGGAGTCCCCTTGCTATGGGCTTTAGGCCCAAGCCTGCGCGTGTGACCGGCACGCCTGGAACCCGTGTGTCTAGCAACGCGAGACCACGTGCGTCCCATCCGCTCCCGCCTTCGGCCATCGATCTGTTCCAGGTTCTCGAGAACGCCAGCGACGTGATGTACACCCACGATGGAGCTGGGCATTTCACGTGGGTGAACGCAGCTGCGGAGCGAGTCTCGGGTTACAGCCGGGATGAGCTTCTCAGCATGAACATTCTCGACCTGCTAGCTCCGGAGCAGGCGCCAACCGTGCGTGCCCGCTGGGCCGACCGTCGTCCAGGAGAGCTGCCCGTTCCCTTTACCGCAGAAATCATCGTCAAGGACGGCTCCCGGCGCACGTTGGAGGTGGGTCACTGCTTGACCGAGGGTGGATCGTCGGCCTCCATCCTGAGCATCGGGCGAGATGTGACAAGACATGTCCGCGCCGAGCTGGATCTGCGCGAGAGCGAAGAACGCTTCCGCGCCTTCGTCGAGCAATCGTCCGACATGCTCGCGCTTCTCGACGAGCAAGGCAAGGTCATTTACCAGAGCCACTCGATCACATCACATCTTGGCTATCTGCCTGAAGAAGTGGTGGGAAGGTCGTGCTTCGACTTTGTGCATCCGGAAGACCTCGAGACGGCGCTCGTAGGATTCCGCCAGGGACTCGAAGATCCCGGCAAGGGCGACGCGATCCTGCTGCGCCTGCAGCACAGGCTGGGACAGTGGAAATCCTTCGAAGCTGTTAGTAGCACTTATATCGTCGGTGGCCATAAGACAGGTCTGCTCGCTAGCTTCCGCTACGTAGGCGACCGGCTGGAAGCTGAGATCGAACTGCGCGCCTCGGAGGAACGCTATCGGCAGTTATTCCAACGCAATCTTGCGGGCGTATTTCTCAGCAAATTGTCAGGCGGACTGCTCGATTGCAACGATTCGTTTGCGCATATCTTCGGCTACGAATCGCGCGAGCAGATGATCAAGCTGGCTGACTTCAACCCCTACTTCGCTCCTGAGGAGCGCGACCGTTATGTTGCCCGCCTAAAACGGGAAAAGGCGCTATCGAATTTTGAAATGCGACTGCGCCGCCGCGACCGCAGCGAAGTTTGGGTACTGGAAAACGTAACCCTGCTCGAGGATGAAGACGCCGCGATGATCCAGGGCACGCTGGTGGATATCACCGAGCGCAAGCACGCCGAACAGGCATTGGCCGAGAGTGAAAGCAAGTTCCGCGCACTGGCTGAGAGCGCGACTACATCGATCCTGATCCACAACGGGCAGGGATTCATGTATTGCAACGAGGCGGCGCAAAAAGTTTGTGGATATTCCGCCGAAGAGATGCGCGAGATGACGCCTATGGATTTAGTGCATCCCGACCAGCGCGAGATGATGAGCCGCCGCGCAGCGGAGCGGCAAGCGGGCGACACCTCGATGCAGCGCTATGAGCTGCACATCGTGCACAAAGATGGCGAGGATCGCTGGCTCGATTGCTCAACCAGCGCAATTCAATTCGCCGGGGAACGGGCGATCATGGCCACCGCCTTCGAGATCACGGCCCGGACGCACGCAGAGCGGCTGCAGTCTGCGCTTTATCGGATTAGCGATTGCATCAATTCGGTGGAAGATCTGGAGCACCTCTACAAAGCCCTCCATCAGATCATCGGCGAGCTGATGTATGCGCGCAATCTGTACATCGCCCTGCTGAACGACGCCGGTGATTATCTCCAGTTCCCCTATTACATCGATGAAAACGGCATTACAGCGACAGGCCGGCCTCTCGGACGAGGAATCAGCGAATATGTCCTGCGCACGGGCAAGCCTTTGCTCGCAGGTCCGCAAGAGATTCATGCTTTGCAAGAGTCTGGCGAAATTCAGCAGAGCGGTCCCAAATGCCTGGACTGGCTCGGAGTGCCACTTCGGCAAGGCAACAAAGTCTTCGGCGTGATCGCTCTCCAGAGCTACGACGCCAATATCCGTTACCGTGAGCGCGATAAAGAAATCCTTACTTACGTTTCTCAGCACATCTCCGTTGCTGTGGCACGCAAACGGCAGGAGGAGGCGCTGCGGGCATCGGAAGCGCGGCACCGGTCTTTGGTCGAAAGCGCCGTTTACGGAATGTATCGCTCCACGCTCGATGGCAGATTCCTCGACGTGAATCCCGCGCTGGTGCAGATGCTGGGATACTCCTCAGCCGAAGAGCTACTAACAGTCGATATGGCTCGCGACATCTATGCTGATGCCGACCAGCGCGCCGCGATTCTTCAGGCATACAGCCAATCAGGACGATTGAGCACTTGCGAACTGCGCTGGAAGCGAAAAGACGGGCACCAGATCACAGTGCGTCTGAGCGGAACTCCGTTCAAGAACGAGCAAGGCGAGACTCTCGGCTTCGACATGATCGCCGAAGACATCTCCGAGCGCCGCACACTGGAAGAGCAGCTGCGGCAGTCACAAAAAATGGAAGCCGTCGGACGCCTCGCCGGAGGCATCGCCCATGACTTCAATAACCTGCTCACCGTAATTAAAGGCTACAGCGAGCTGATGCTCGACGATCTCGACGCCGCCCACCCACTTCGACATGAAGTGGACGAGGTCAGGAAAGCTGCAGACCGCGCGGCGTCGCTCACGCGTCAATTGCTTGCCTTTAGTCGCCAGCAGGTGCTCGCACCCAAGGTCCTCGATCTGAACCTGGTAGTGCACAACATGGACAAGCTCCTGCACCGGCTTCTCGGAGAGGACATTGATCTGTTCACCGTGCTCGAGCAAGGGTTAGGCCGCGTAAAGGCCGATCCCGGACAGGTGGAGCAGGTCGTCATGAACCTCGCGGTCAACGCGCGAGATGCGATGCCACAAGGTGGCAAACTGACGATTGAAACCGTCAATATCGACCTCGACGAGGCTTATGTTCGCGATCACCCGGCTGTGAAGGCTGGCCGCTACGTCATGATTGCCGTCAGCGACAACGGCACGGGAATGCCGGACAAAGTGAAGTCACGCATCTTCGAGCCCTTCTTCACGACGAAGGAGGTAGGAAAAGGTACCGGTTTGGGACTATCCACGGTGTACGGAATTGTCAAGCAGAGCGGCGGTTATATTTGGGTGTACAGCGAAGTCGATCGCGGATCGACATTCAAGGTTTATTTGCCGCGCGTGGACGCTCCTGTCGAAGCTCCCATTTCGCGCTCGCTCCAGCCGGCTCGACACGGGAGCGAAACCGTTCTGCTGGTGGAAGACGAAGACGGCGTGCGTTCCCTCATCCGTCAGGTTTTACACAAGCACGGATACAACGTCCTCGAGGCACGGAACAGTGGCGAAGCGCTTCTGATGTGTGAACGCCATCCGGGCAAAATCGACATGCTGCTCACCGATGTCGTGCTCCAACAGATGAGCGGACGCGAACTCGCCGAACGATTACTGAAGCTTCGTCCCGAAATGAAGGTGCTCTATGTCTCCGGTTATGCCGATGATGCCATCGTTCATCATGGCGTCCTCACCGCAGGCATGGCCTTCCTGCAAAAACCTTTCACCACGGAGGCGCTCGCTCGCAAGATCCGCTACGTCCTCGATGGTCCACTTCAGTTAATCGGAGCTCGCGACTGACTGTTCGCTTTCGCCTCCAAAAGTTTCGGATTCGAACAGTATCCCACGCAAATCCCACCATCCGCTAACGCTAAGTACCACAATCGATTCTATTTACCGACTCGCGCCACCTCGGCCTTTGCTTGATGTAGTTGGCAGAGGGCTTGCTCTTTTGCTGGATGAGCCGAAATGAGCAGTACCGGCCGCCGATTTTGGGGAGGGTCACGACTTCCAGTCGTGCCGAAATGAGAGAAGCCTACACCCTTGCATTTTTTCATGGTTTCAGGCGCGGCTGAACGCGCCAACAAAGAGGGGAATAGGGGCTCTAGTACGGGACGGATAGAAGCCGTACCCATGCCTAAATCCGCCGCCGGAACTGCTCGTGCTCCCTTTGAAGGTCTTTAATACGTGTCTTTCTCAACCGAATCGGAGATTGCAGTGACGGACTCATACTCCACCTCCCTGGCTGCCGGAACAGGCGTGGCTACCAAACCCAAACGCGTCCTTGTTGCCGACGATCAGCAGGATGTGCTGCATGCGATCTCGCTCCTTCTGAAACTTGAAGGATTCGAATCGCAGACGGTGATGCACCCTGCCGCCGTGATCGAAGCGCTCGGAAGCAGCAATTTCGATCTCCTGATCATGGACCTCAATTACACCCTCGACACCACTTCGGGAACGGAAGGTCTTGACCTGATCTCGAGTATTCGCAAAATCAATACTGCACTTCCCGTTTTGGTCATCACTGCCTGGGGAACTATCGAGCTCGCAGTGGAAGCCCTGCAACGCGGGGCCTCGGACTTTATCCAAAAGCCCTGGACGAACTCTCAGCTGATCCAGAAATCCCGCGACCTGATCGCCCGCGCCGAACAGGCCCGTAAGGCCAGGGTCCAACTGGAAGAAGAGCAGCAGGAGTCCGTAGAGATTCAGCGCAAACTGCTCTCCCTGACCTTACCTGCGCAGCACGGGATAACGGTGAGCGGCGACTCGCGCTCGATGCGTTACGTGGGCGGCGACTACTGCCATCTGACAGCACTCACTCCCTCAAAGTTCGCTGTTTCCATCGCCGACGTAGCCGGCAAAGGCGTACCCGGCGCGCTCCTGACCGCGAGCCTCAGAGGTCTGGAGAAAAGCATCGTCATGCATGATGTCCATCCCCAGCAGCTTTGCAGTTCTCTGAACGAGGCACTGGTGGAGATCATGCCCATCGGCAAGTTTGTGTCGTTCTTTTTCGCCGTCATCGATACCGAGTCCCGCAATCTTTCGTACAGCAACGCCGGGCACAATCCGCCGATACTCGTCCGCGCTGATGGCACCGCGCTCGAACTACGCGTTGGCGGAGGTGTTCTGGGCCTTTTCTCCGATTGGACCTACGAGCAAACTCAGCTGAAACTCGAGACCGGCGACCGCCTGGTGCTCTACACCGACGGAATCACTGAAGCCGAAACCCGCGACAATGAAGAGTTCGGGATCGAGCGAGTGAAAGAGATCATGATTCGCCATCGCACCGGCTCAGCCGAAGAGATCCAGCGCAGTTTGATGCAGGCTGTGGCTTTGCACTGCGAGGAACGATTTCACGACGACGCCACAGTGGTCGTGATTGCTGTGCAATAGCCTTGGCCGTGGCCTTATCCTTCCCTTGCATTCCGAACCGCCGGTTTTTCGGCGGGAGGAATCCCTACTGTGCCGATAAGGTATGAACCGTGCGACCAGCTTTCGCAAGCCACGGATTAGACCGTCCCGGCCGCGATTCCAGCGCTGTAGGGAGGGCACGAATTCCAAGTCGTGCCGAATGAGAGATGCCTACGTCATTTTATTTTTTAGTGGCTTGAGCCGCCGCTGAAGCTGCACCAAAGAGGAAACAGGGACTCTACTATGGCACGCATAGATCCGTGCCCTACAGCTGCTCTGCATCGAGTTTGACGCAGCCTCTAAGCCGCCCGTTTCAAAGTCAACTCTTCCCGAATCGACAACCTCGCCAACATTTTCGGATCCCGAAGCAGCTTTGCCGCACCGAGGAGCACGTTGTTAAACGGATCGTCCGCCACCAAAACAGGCAATCCGGTAAGCTTCCGGAAGCGCGCCTCGATATTCCGCAATTGGGAAACTCCGCCGGCAAGCACAATTCCGCGATTTCTGATGTCGCCAAGCAGCTCCGGCGGAGCATGCTCGATGGCATTCAAAATTGCCGTGCCAATGCGGTCGAGGGCTTCTGCGAGAATGTCGCGAATCTCCACGTCGGTGAGTGACACGTCGCGTGGCATTCCCGTCGCGAGATCGCGTCCGGTAACACCGTAGTGCAGACCACGTTCCAGCGGAGCGGCCGAGCCCATCTCCAGCTTGATCTGCTCCGCAGTAGAGTCACCAATCAGAACGTGGTGTTTCGACCGAAGATAGTCGGCGATTGCCCGATCCATATCCAGACCGCCGACAGGCATCGAGCGCGAATAGACCAATCCGCCGAAAGAGACCACAGCTACTTCTGTCGTGCCGCCGCCGATAGCAGCGATTACACTGCCCGTCGGAGTGGTGATTGGCAGGCCGACGCCAACAGCTATCAAGAGGGTTTGCTCAACCAGCAAAACATCGCTCGCGTTCGCCCGCGTGGCTGCCGCCACGACTGCACGCCGCTCCAGAGGAGTAGCCGAGGAAGGCACAGCGATAATCATGCCCGGATTTCTCAACCGCCTTGGCTGCGCCCGATGCAGGAAAAACTTGAGCATCGCTGCCGTCGCATCGAGGTCCGCGACCTTACCATTGCGCAGCGGACTCACTACTTCGATGAATCGCGAAGTGCGTCCCAGGATCTCCTTAGCGTCTGTGCCAAATGCCACAGTTTCGCCGGTAAGGATGTTGCGGGCTACCAGAGAAGGCTCATTCAGCAGGAGTCCGCGCACAGGATGATAGATACGCGTGTTCGAGCTGCCCAGATCAAGGATGAGGCTGTTCGTGGACGAATCGCCAAAGGGAAAGAGAACGCGCCTACCGAGTTGACCGAGGCCGAGGGTGCCCATAGAGCGAAACCAGCTACTTGCACTGAATTGAGATGAGAATTCAGCAGAATACGTTCGCTGGCTTCTTCCTTAGTCATTCCGAAGCACCGGGTTTTTGGCGGTAAGGAATCCCTATGGGTAGCACGAACTTGAGGTAAACATAGGCGTTATGTTCGAAAAGCATGGCCAGAATAAAACTTGTGGCAAATGTAGAGATTTCTCGGCTGCGCTCGGAATGACAAGCGCGCCTGCACATGGAATGAGCTTGTTAAACTAGAACGTCCATGCGCCATCTCTCCGGATCAGAAACGCGCGAGACCTTCCTTCGCTTCTTTGAGAGCAAAGGACACCGCCGCGTCCATTCTTCATCATTGGTACCTGCAAACGATCCCACGCTCCTCTTCACCAACGCCGGAATGAACCAGTTCAAAGATGTCTTTCTCGGCATCGAGAAACGCGACTATTCCCGCGCAACCACGTCGCAGAAATGCGTCCGGGCAGGCGGCAAGCACAACGATCTCGAAAATGTCGGCTTCACCCGCCGACATCACACGTTTTTCGAGATGCTGGGAAATTTCTCCTTCGGCGACTACTTCAAGAAGGACGCAATCGCTTATGCGTGGGAGCTGGTGACCTCCGACGACTGGTACGGGCTGCCGAAGGAAAAGCTATACGCCACGATCTTCAAAGGCGAACAAGGCGTTCCCAAGGACGAAGAAGCAGAAGGCTTTTGGCGCGCTGTGGGAGTTCCGCGGGAGCGCATCTTCGCTATGGGAATGAAGGACAACTTCTGGATGATGGGTGACACCGGGCCCTGTGGTCCGTGCAGCGAGATCCACTACGACATGGGCCCAGCAGCATCCGACGAAGGCCACACCGACTGCAAGTTCCCCTGCGACTGCGGACGTTATGTTGAGATCTGGAACCTCGTCTTCATGCAGTTTGATCGTAGTCCCCAAGGCGAATTAACGCCGCTGCCCAAGCCGTCAATCGATACCGGAATGGGACTGGAGCGCGTTGCTGCTGTATTGCAGGGAGTGCTGTCGAATTACGACACCGACCTATTTACGCCGCTCACCAAGCGAGCTGCAGAATTGACCGGCACTGATTTGAAGAAAGAGCTGGCGGCGGAACAGCACACACGGTCAGCTGCATCGCTGCGCGTAATCGCCGACCACGCGCGTGCCTGCACATTTCTAATTAGCGATGGGGTTTTACCCGCCAATGAAGGGCGGGGATATGTGCTGCGCAAGATCCTGCGTCGCGGCATTCGTCATGGACGCCTGTTGGGGCAGACGAAACCGTTTATGCACGAGATGGTCTACGCGGTCCGCGACCTGATGAAGGACGCGTATCCCGAATTGGTTGAGAGCGTAAAGCGCGTTGCCGATGTGATTCTGTCGGAGGAAAAAAGATTCGCCAATACTCTCGACCTGGGACTTAGGAAGCTTGAAGAAGATTTCCAGCCATTGATTACGAGCAAGAACAGACACAGCGTTCAATACAGTGGCGATCGGGCCTTCAAGCTGTATGACACCTTCGGTCTGCCGCTGGACTTCATGGTTGATGCCGCGCGCGATCAGGGCATTGAGTTCGATCAACCGGGTTTCGATCGCGCGATGCAAGAGCAGCGCGAGCGTGCTCGTGCCTCTTGGAAAGGCGGAGCGAAGCAGACTGCGAGTCCGATCTATCGTGATCTCGACAAAACAGTCTTCGAAGGTTACAAGCAGACTGTTTCAGGCGACTGCGAAGTTCTCGCAATCGTTAAAGACGGTCAAGGCGTTCCCGAATTGAAAGCCGGCGAAGAAGGTGAAATCGTGCTGGATCACACACCCTTCTACGCCGATTCCGGCGGGCAGGTGGGCGACATCGGCCTCTTCCGCGACAGTTCCGGCAACGTGATCGCAGATGTAAACGGTTGCGTGATGCCGGTCCAGGGGGTCCGTGCGCACAAAGTGAAGGCACGCCAACCGATCCATCTTGGACAAAAGCTCGAAGCGGTTGTGCATGCTGATGTTCGTGAAGCGACGAAACGGAATCACACCGGAACGCACCTTTTGCACGCCGCTCTGCGCGAGACTCTCGGCAAACACGTGAAGCAGGCGGGATCGCTGGTTGCCCCAGGACACCTTCGCTTCGACTTTTCGCATTTCACCTCAGTTGCCGACGAAGAGTTGCAGGACATCGAAGACCTGATGAACCGCGAGGTGCTGAGGAATGCCCGGGTTGAGACCTTCGAAGACGTGCCGCTCGATGTAGCCATCAACGAATTCAAAGCCATGGCCCTCTTCGGCGAGAAATATGGCGAACGCGTCCGTGTAGTGAAAATTGGCGACTTCTCCACCGAACTCTGCGGCGGTACTCACACACTTGCGACCGGCGAGATTGGCCTGCTGAAGATTCTCCGCGAAGGCAGCGTCTCCTCAGGCGTCCGCCGCGTGGAAGCTGTAAGTGGCGAAGGTTCACTACAGCACTTCCGCAAAGACCATCAGCTTCAGCACGTAGTCTCCACATTCATCGGCCGCTCCGACGACGCCCCAGCTCAGGCGCTCAAGAGCGAATTGGAACGCCGCGACGAAGAGATTCGCCGCCTGCGCAAAGAACTCGAGCAGATGCGCATGAAATCAGCCTCCTCTGCCGTTTCCGCTGCCGCCGATCAGGTCCAGGAAGCAAACGGCATCAAGGTGCTCACGCAACGAGTCGATAACCTGGAACGCAATCAGATGCGCACGCTGGTCGATAACATGCGCAACAAGCTTGGTTCAGGAGTCGTAGTGCTCGGGTCAGTCCAAGACGGCAAAGTCGCGCTAATCGTAGGTGTAACCAAAGACCTGACCACGCGCGTCCAAGCAGGCAAAATCATCGCCGAAGTAGCAAAGAAAGTGGGCGGCAAAGGCGGAGGGCGGCCCGATCTTGCCGAGGCCGGCGGCTCAGAACCCGGCGCACTCGATTCGGCGCTGCAAAGTTCAGTGGATGTAGTGCGGTCCTTAGCTTCTTAGACGTCACAGTGTTTCTCGTAACTTTGAGCTACTCGCCTTCTCCTGATCGCCGCTCTTCAGATCCTTCACCGCATATTCATTGGATGCAACTTCGTTCTCGCCGACGATTACGACTTTCGAGATTCCCAGTTTCTCTGCTGTCTCGAACGACTTTTTCAACCTGAAGCTCTCATCGCCCAGCTCCACTCGAACACCCTGAGAACGAAGCTCGAATGCGAGCTTCGCAGCCGGAACATTCATTCCTTCGCCTAGTGGAGCAACATAAGCCTGCGGTGCCGAAATGAAACTTGAACTCTCTTCTCCAGCGGCCAAGGCGATGACGAACCGGTCTTCACCAATTGCGAAGCCGATACCGGGCGCGCGAGGTCCCCCGAGGGCTTCGGAGAGTCCGTCATAGCGGCCTCCTCCTAAAATGGCATTCTGTGCACCGAGACTTCCCTGTGTAAATTCGAACGCGGTGCGCGTGTAATAATCGAGTCCCCGAACGAGTCGATCATTGAGCACAAACGGAACTCCGGTCGCATGCAGGATTTTCTGCACTTCTTCGAAATGCTTCCGATCCGCCTCATCCAGGAATCCCGAAATCCGCGGCAGCGTTTCGATAATCGGCTGATCGTCGGGAACCTTACAGTCGAAGACTCGTAGTGGATTTGTCACTGCACGTCGCTGGCAATCCGTGCACATTCGATCGACCACTCCGCTCAGTGCCTTTCGCAAAGCCTCGTTGTAGGCTGGACGCGAGCTTGCAGACCCAACTGAGTTGAGCTGCAACGTCCAGTCCTTAATCTCAAGCCGGTTTAGGAGCATCACCAGCATCTCGAGGACTTCGGCATCACGCAAAGGTGATTCGCTTCCTGCAGAGGGCGGTCCGATTACCTCTGCTCCGATTTGGTAGAACTGCCGATATCGTCCCTTCTGCGGACGCTCACGGCGAAACTGAGGTCCGATGTAGTAGAGCTTTTGAAGCGCCGGACGCTCCCACAACTTGTGCTCGATATAAGCGCGCACAACTCCAGCCGTGTTCTCTGGGCGCAGTGTTAAAGACTGTGCCTTCTCCGATTGCGCACGCGCCCTGTCTTCCCACGTGTACATCTCTTTCGACACTATGTCCGTTGCTTCGCCGACACCACGAGCAAAGAGTTGCGTGTCTTCGAAGATGGGAGTGCGAATTTCGGAAAAGTTGTAGAGGGTGAAGACTTCGCGCGCCGTCTGCTCCACCCGGTTCCAGAGCTCAGTCTCTGGTGGCAGCAGGTCGCGCGTGCCGCGCACGGCTTTAATCGTCAATTTCGAATCACCTGGGTTTTATTTAACCACGGAGACATCAAGGCAAGAACGATTGGGTTTTCTCCCAACCCCACATCCCTGTGAAACGGGCTTACCGAGCGCTCGCGATGTACTGGGCTTCGACTCGGCGCGCATTGCTTTCGGGAACTGGATATTCCATGTGACGCGCGGTTGCCCGTCCTACGGCAGCTCCATACATCAATGCGACGAGATGCAACGTCATGTCGATTCCGGCGGAAATTCCTGCGGAGGTGAAGATATTTCCGTCGTTTACTACGTGAAGATCGTCACGCACTGTGACATTGGGGAAGGTGTCGCGCATGCGTTGCAGAGACTCCCAGTGAGTAGTCGCTGAACGTCCATCCAGAATACCGGCGCCTGCGAGGAGAAACGAACCGGTGCACACCGAGCAGACCACCTTCACTTGTTGGGCACAGAGTGCAATCCATCCCAGCACGCGTTTGTTCGACTGCAAGGCACGGGTTCCCCAACCCCCAGGGACAATCAGAATGTCGAGCGGCGGATGGTTCTCAAGCGTGAAGTCGGGAAGGACGTGCATACCTCCCGTGGTCGAAATAGGATCGTCTGCCTGAGCAATCAGCACCACGCGGAAAGGCGAAGGCTCCTCGCGCCGCCGCTCTTCGTTAAGGCGCGTGGCCGAAAAAACCTCGAATGGCCCGCAGAAATCGAGGATCTCAACTTCAGGAAAGACCAGAATGCCGACAGTATGCTGCACCGAGAAACCTCTTGAATCATGCAAAAAGCAAACGCCTTGAACACGGAGGACAGGAAGATCACGGAGAAGGATACAACTGAAATCAAGCTTTTATTTCGAATTCTGACGTGCAGGAGGGCTCGCAACCACCTCGCGGCCCACGTGGTGAGCTTCGCTTTCACCCGGGGTTTTCGGTTTTCAGACGCCGTTCGTTGAGATATGTCTGCGTGTAATCGAGATAATTGCGGGCATAACGCAAGATCATCTGCTCGTCCTCTGGCCCAAGCTTCCGACGCGTTTTGCCCGGCACCCCCACTACTAGCGAATTCGGCTCGATAACGGTCTTTTCCGGAATCACCGTGCCTGCCGCGACGATTGAGCCGGCTCCGATGCGAGCGCCGTTCAGTATCACCGATCCCATCCCGATCAGGCAGGTGTCTTCGACGACGCAGCCGTGCAGCGTTACGTTATGCCCAATGGTTACCCACTCTCCGACAGTTACGGAGTACTGATTCCGCATTCCGTGTAGTACGCAGCAATCCTGAATGTTGGAATATGCCCCAATGCGGATTGAATGGACGTCGCCGCGAACAACGGCGTTCATCCAGATGCTTGCTTGCTCGCCCAGAACGACATCTCCAATCACCTGAGCGGACTCGTCCACGTAGCAGGAAGCCGGAATGGTAGGACAAATTCCCTGGTAGGAACGGATCATGTTATCAGTGTCCCGCTGTCTCACCGACACCAAGGGCGTTGGGACAGTGGGACACTCCTTAGAGTATTGTGTAAATATCTAAAACTAAATCGTTTACGTCGAAACCTCAGGATGGGAAAACCATCCGAAAAATATTTGGTGTCCCAAAGCTAAAAGACGAGGATTTTTGGGATCCTAGTCGTCACGCCGAAGTAGCAAAGTAACATGCGCCGATTTGGAGAAGTCTCCGGTTCTCCACTACCATAAGAAATCTGGGGAAAACTAGCCGAAATAGCCGTAAATTCTGGTCGAATCTGCTTGACTTGCTGGCTTAAGGCTGCAATAACTACGCAAGTCCAAATGGGAACAGTCTGGGGGTGTGGTTATTGGCGGAAGTACGTGTGCAAGAGGGTGAGCCGTTAGAAAATGCCCTCCGCCGCTTCAAGCGTAAGGTTCAAACCGAAGACATCATCAAGGAAGTAAAGCGGCATTCTTTCTACCTGAAACCGGGTGAGAAGAAGCGCGTTAAACAAGCGCTGGCTCGCAAACGGAATCGGAAGAAGGTTCGCAAAGAACAGGACTAGCAACCTCTCAAAGAGGGCCGCCTATATCGGCGGCCCTTTCTATTTGGACCAGACTTCGCAGTCGAGAAGAGTTTTGATGTAACCATTCCGCAAGGAATGGGGGCCGAACCTGAAGTTGGGAACAAGTCCCAAGAATCGAATTTCGCCCTGTAGCCACGCGGGAGTGGAGTTCGTGCAGTTCAAGGGAGAACGGGGGCTTCTCATGGAATTCCAGGACAGGCTGCTGAAGTGCATAGACTGCGGCTCTGAGTTTCTCTTCACGGCGGGCGAACAACTGTTCTTCCACGACAAGCAGTTCAAGAACGAGCCCAAGCGCTGCAAGCCCTGCAAAACAAAGCGGGCAGCGGCTGTGGGAGCGTCTCCAGCGAACTCTTATCAAAAAGTCGAAACCCGCACTACCTGCTCCCATTGCGGCAAGGAAACCACTGTGCCCTTCAAACCGACGCAGGGCCGTCCAGTGTTTTGCCGCGAATGCTTCCAGCAGCGCCGCGCGGTAAGCGCGACCGCGTAAACGACTCCCGATTGCAAGTTTTCGGTTTCAGGGAAACGTGTGTTCTATGAATGCCGAGCGACAGCGGTCTTGTCTTGCGCCGCCCGATTAGCTGATTTTTTTTTAAGGGTTGCTGTACCTTGGCGCTCTTGGCGCTTGTCCTCATGACTCACGAGCAGCGCCTCGAGTTGGCGCAGAAGATCGTTAGTATTCATGGGCTTAACCAACATCGAGTCGGCGCCTTCTTCCTTCCAATCACTGCCCAGCAACGGAAAGGCCGTGAGGATAGCCACTGCCGGATCGTAATCCTGCTTTTTAGCTTCGCGGATCACGTCGTAGCCAGCGGTTTCGGTTTCCATCCGCATGTCGGTGATAACCATTTGGTAAGAGTTTCCTGAAAGCCGGGCGATAGCTTCCTTGGCGGAGGCGGCCGTATCCACTTCAAATCCGTTGATTTCGAGTATGGCTTTCAATGTGAGAAGAATAGCGAGTTCGTCATCAACAAGCAGGATGCGACGTTTCATCGGGAATGCTCCAGGGGGACCGATACTGAGCTGTTTGAAAGTATCGAAGATGACAGAGTCATCCAGAGTACCTCAGATGCAAGTTGCACCGACTCAGGTTGCGAGGTGAACCGAGCACCTCGTTCAACGGCTATGATAACACCGTGAGGGGTTACTACATCGAGAACTTCGGATGCCGCGCCGCCCAAGCAGACGGATCGGCCATTGAACGCCAGCTTGCAAACACCGGTTTGCGACGCGTAAACGCCACTTCCGAAGCCGATATCGTCGTTCTTAACACCTGTACGGTGACTTCCGCGGCCGATCAGGACGCTCGCGCCGCCATTCGGCGCACAAAAAGAGAGCATCCAGACGCAAAAATTCTCGTTACGGGATGCTATGCGCAGCGTGCTCCGGGGGAAATTGCGGCGTTAGAGGGCGTGACTTGGGTGGTTGGAAACTCTCACAAACACCAAATCGGGAACATTATTGCCGGCTCCAGCGCTGCTTACAGCGGCGGATTTGTACCCTTAAATGCTGTTAGCGGCAGCTTTCAAGGCTCAGATTTCGCTGCAAAGATCTATACCAGCGACATCTTTGCGCACACTGAGCTGCAATCCGCGCCGGTTTTTGACGCCATTGAACGCACCCGGCCCAACCTTAAAATCCAGGATGGATGCGATAACCGCTGCTCTTTTTGCGTCATTCCGTACGTTCGGGGACGCAGTAGATCGCTCAAAATCGACGAAATTCTGCGTGAAATCCACGTTTTGGAGGCCGCTGGATACCGAGAAATCGTCATTTCCGGCATCAATTTGGGGCGTTGGGGACGCGATTTTGTCGCTCAAAAGCGCGGTTTTGGGGCTTTAAGTAGCGATTCTGACACTCAAGCGCGCCGATTTAATGCCATAGATCGCTTTGTTGAAGCGCTTCGAGTCATCCTGGAACGCACTTCGGTGGAGAAAATTCGGCTTAGTTCAATCGAGCCCATGGACTGGACCGACGACTTAATTGCCCTTATGGCGTCCTCCAAACGCATTGCCAAGCACGCCCACGTTCCCTTGCAATCCGGCAGCGATCGCATTCTGCGCAAAATGCACCGCAAATATCGTCCCTGGCATTACGCCGAAAAGCTGGAAAGGATCCGTTCCGCAATGCCTGACGCCGCCATTGGCGCCGACGTAATGGTCGGATTTCCCGGCGAAAGCGAGGAGCTGTTCGAGGAATCGCGAGCCTTCATCACGCAAATGCCATTCACGTACCTGCATGTATTCACATATTCTCCCCGGCCTGGCACTCCAGCCGCGGCAATGCCGGACCAGGTTCCTCTCGAACTCGCACGAGAACGGAATCGGGAATTGCGGAATCTGGCTGCGGAGAAGAATCTTAAATTCCGGCGTTCCTTTTTGGGAAGGACTGTCGAGGCGATTACGCTCGCGAAAGGCGATTCAGAGATGACTGAGGCCCTGAGCGATAACTATTTGAAAGTTGAGATTTGCGGGCAGCACGCAGCGAACCAGTGGATGAGGGTGAGAGCTCGCGTCCTCACGGAGCATGGAATATCGGGGGATCGGGCCCTTGAAGAATCGGGTGATCGGGTGAAGTAAAAAGAGCGCACTCGGCGTTCTGCTATTGTGACTACACGACGAGCGTTTGCGGCCGAAAGCCGAGAGCCGATAACCACTTCTTACTTCACCCGATCACCCGATTCTTCTAGGGCCCGATCCCCTCGATTTTTTCCATGCTATACTCCATTGAACTGCGCGATCCCGCGCAATCCCCCGGAGGAATGTATCGACAAACGTTTTGGCCGCAGTACTATTCGCACCAATGAGCGAATTCGCGCCCGCGAAATCCGTGTAATAGACGAAAACGGTGCTCAGCTTGGTGTAATGCAACCCTTTGAAGCCCTCAAAATTGCCCGCGAGCGTGGTTTTGACCTGGTAGAGATCTCTGCCACGGCAAATCCGCCGGTCTGCCGCATCCAGGATTACGGCAAGTTCCTGTACGAGAAAGAGAAGCAGGAGCGCGCGGCAAAGAAGAACCAGAAGATCATCACCATCAAGGAAGTGAAGTTCCGCATCAATGTGGACGAGCACGATTACGAGTTCAAAAAGAATCACGTACT
>QIBA01000071.1 GCA_003225175.1 Acidobacteriota bacterium | reverse complement strand
GCCCTTCCACTCGCCGTAGGCAAATGTTGCGTCGACGATCTGCTGAAATTCCTCTGGGGTGAAATAGTCGGTCGGCTGAACGGTGACCTGAACCTCCTTCATCCGCTTTGATGGGTTTCGCAGCAGCCACTCGTTCTCGACGCAAAAGGCGAAAAAGGAGTTGAGCCGGTGGTGCTTGCGCTGCGTTGTAATCGCGCTGTTCTTCCACGAAGCGCGGAACTGTCGCAGCAGAGGCGTGCTGATCTCGTCGATAAAGACGAGCCGGTTGCTCTTTGCCCATTCTAAAAATTGTCGCTGGAGCAATGTTTTGCTTTGTGCCCGGGAGGTCTTGGCCAGCTGGCGCGCCTCTTCATCTTCCAAGAAATCTTTGACCGCCTGCTCGATGCGGATTCTCAAAGCATTCGGCTGGTCCGGCGGGCGTAGCGGGTCGTGAGCAAGCTCGAGAGCGCGGGCTTTGCGCTCGGCCAACTCCCAGCTGCGGGTCTTGGCTGAGAGACGAACGAACTTGCCGGTCGGCAGAGTGCCGTTCATCCACTTGGGACAGCGGCAGCGGCGGTAGTTGCTGTCGGTCTGCGCGCAAGGTGGATAGTGCCTGGTATAGACGCTGAGCATGCTTCTCCTCGCGGGCCTTGCTGGAGCCTGAAGAGGAGCGGCATTGTACGTTTATTGTACGATTGGCGCGAAATTCCAATAACCTATTCTGTTTTCAGCACCTAGGAGGTGGTGGAGCTAGTCGGGATCGAACCGACGACCTCATCGTTGCGAACGATGCGCTCTCCCAGCTGAGCTATAGCCCCACGTTGGTAGGTGAATTTGATTTTATCAGTGCGGTAGTTGCCTCGCTAGCTGGCTCTTGAGGCAGGCACTCGGCGGGGAGTGAATCTCTATTACGCTGCGCTCGCAAGGCGGGCTTCTGCTTCGGTCAGCAACGGCTGCAAACGCTCTTTGTCGGGCACGCCGCCTTGCGCGAAATCCTTGCCTCCACCACCGCGCCCTCCGGCTGCACTGACGAGTTCGCGCAACAAGGTTCCCATATCGGAACTTAAATCCGAAGACCGGGCAAATACCAGCGCGGGCGGATTCGCTGCGGACCCTAGCAGCGCGATTACTCCTGAAGTACCCTTCGTCAGCTTTTGCGCGAGAAGCTTGATGAAACTCGCATCGCGATCTTCAAACACCTGCACGATCCGCTTGGCTCCCTGCTCAACAGCTGTATCGCGGATCAGCTGCGCCGCCTTGAGCTCTGCCAGCTCTTCCAGTGCCGCGGCTTCCCGTTTTTGGATCGTACGACCCTCCTCGCGCTGCTTGCTTATGTTTGCAGGCAAGTCGCGCGGTGCGCACGGATACAAGCCCGACGCCTCGCTGAGAATCTCGAAATCCCGACGCGCCACTGCAACCGCTCGGAGACCACAGACGAAGTCCACCCGCAAACCCTGTTTCACCTTTTCCGTGCGACGAATGAGAAGACCGCCAATTTGTCCGGTGCTTTGAGCATGCGTCCCGCCGCAGGCATTCAGATCAAAATCACGGATGTTCACCAAACGAATTTCGCCGGCGCGCTCGGGGAGTTTGCGTACTCCCATCTGCGCAGCTTCTTCGCGCGTTGCATAGTGGACTGATATCGGACGATTTTCGGCGATGATCTCGTTTGCCAGCCGCTCAACGCGCAGCAGATCGTCCCGCGATACCCCCGGCACATCGATGTCGATGGTCGATATCTCCTCTCCCAGATGAAACGAAACAGTCTTTCCATTGAGCAGCTGTACGAAAGCTGCCGATAACAAATGTTGACCAGTGTGCTGCTGCATGTGATCGCGCCGTCGTTCCCCATCGATTACCCCGCGCACTTCGACGCCCGGCGGCACGACTTTTGAAACCCGATGCCAGACTTCGCCCTCCTCATCTTCAAAAACATCCTCCACGGTGATTTCAAGAGGCACTCCCGATTTGGATTCGGTCGTAAGGCGGCCGGTGTCGTACGGCTGTCCTCCACTCGCCGGATAGAACGCTGTTCGGTCAAGCTTCACCGCCCAAGTGGACTGATTGCCGTCGCGCTTGAGTTCCCGCGTATCGAGAACACTGGCGCGGAAGTCATAGAGAAAGGAGTCGTTGTAGTAGAGGCGTTCTGTCATGAAAGAAAGCTACTAAGCTTCTGAGCTTCTAAGCAAAAGCTTCTCGCATTCAGATCGGACCGGCACAGATACTAATGACATTTGCATTGCTCTGTATCGCTCTGCTTAGAAGCTTAGGAGTTAGAGGCTTAGAAGCTCTTAATACGGCCCAATAATGCCGCCGATGCTTCGCTGCGCCGGCGTCTGCGATCCAGCTCCGTTTGTCGCGCGCGAGATTCCCATTGCCTGGGCAATCACATCGATGTACTTGAGTCCGGTACCGGTGTTGAAGATCACAACTTCGTCGCTTGGTTTCAGAAATCCGCTTGCCAATAGCTTGTCGTAGGCAGCGGTAGCTGCTGCTCCTTCCGGACAGAGGAAAATTCCCTCCTCGCGCGACCACTCGAGCAGCGAGGCCAGCATATCCTCGTCGGAAATAGCAATTGCAGTTCCCCCACTGCGCCGAACAAAGTCGAGGATCAGATAATCGCCATGGGCCTTGGGAACGCGCAGGCCCGAAGCGAAGGTGTGCGCATCCTTCCATGCTTCGGAGACCTTCTTCCCTTCCTCGAAGGCTTTCGGAATGGGAGCGCATCCGCTGGCCTGGATCGCTACCATTTTGGGACGCTTTGCTCCCGAGCTCAGCCATCCCAGCTGCTCTAATTCTTCGAAGGCCTTCCACATGCCGATCAGCCCAACGCCGCCTCCGGTGGGATAGAAAATCGCGTCGGGCAGCCGCCACCCCAGCTGCTCGGCAACTTCGAGCCCCATCGTCTTCTTCCCTTCCACACGGAAAGGCTCCTTCAGCGTGGAAATATCGAACCAGCCTTCTGCCTGCTTGCGCTCGCCGACGATGCGCGCGCAATCGCTGATCAGTCCATCGACCAGCGTTACATTCGCTCCGTAAGCCTTGCACTCGACGAGATTCGCCTCAGGCACGTCTTTCGGCATGAAGATGTTTGCCTCGATGCCGGCAGCGGCCGCGTATGCGGCCAGGGCTCCAGCGGCGTTTCCCGCAGAGGGAATCGCGAGCTTCTTTAGTCCGTAGTGCCTGGCCATCGTCACGGCCATGCAGAGGCCGCGGGCTTTGAACGAGCCGGTCGGATTGGCGCCTTCGTCCTTGATCCAGACATTCGGGCGCTTGCGACTCGCAAGCATCGGCGTCAAACCTTCGCCGAGAGTCACCGGTTCAACATCGGGCAGCAGCTCGCGGTAACGCCACATGCTATTCGTACGCGACGCTATATCGTCGCGATCAGCGCGAGCGCGAACCTGTTTCAAGTCGTAGCGAACCCACAGCGAACCGGCATCTCTAGGACAGAGAGTTTGCGGAACCTTTGCATCAAGGCGTTCCCCACACTTCGAGCACTCGAAGTAAGCAATTGGGGTCCCGGATGATTGGCTAACAGTTGCTGATGGAACCTGCGGTGCGGCCATGATTGAAGTGTATCAATCTGCTTTGCTCACCGTCTGCCGGCTGGGATGTTTAGACGTTGCCTCTACGACCGCGGAAGCTTCGACGGATGTAAGCCATGGTAAATCAGTGCCATAGTAGCCTTTTCACAGCCACCTTGAGAGCCCAGCTTCCATCTTTGGAACGAGCGCCCACCAACGAGACAAGGAGGGTGACAAAGGTTTGCAACATTGGAACAGGCTTGAGTTCCGGTTAAGAACAGTGGTCATGCTGTCATCCGAAACACTGGAAATTGTTGACTATTAGGGGTACTATCGCATCCCTCTGAGCAGCTCTCACATCCAAGGTTGCAGGATCCCTGCGCCTGGACTGGTAGGGCGCAACAGAGAACAAAGGCACGACAATGCCGAAGGGAACGTGCGCGGCACCTCCCAGGAGTCTCCAATGTTCAGTAAACTTTCTCTCTCTCTGGTCTTAATCGCATCTTTGGCATGCGTTGGTCAAGTTACAACCACGGGTGGATACGGAACCACGTACAACGTAGCGTCAAGCCCTGCCGGCACTCCCGATGCTCCAATCATTTCTACGCCAGACATCGCGCTTCCCGGCAGCGGCCCAGCGGTAGGGGCGCCGCTTACCAATGTAAATACCAACGATAGCAGGACGGCTACGGGACCTTCGGTCTATAACCCCAACTTCATCTCGCCGGTTTCCGGCAACGCTCAAGAGTCCTCTTTCACGGGCAGCGCTCCAGCCAGCGGAAATGAAGGATTTGAGTTTGGCGTTCAGCACTTTGTTTCCGGAGCTCCGGCAGCCGCGACCTCAAGACAGAGCCTGGCCGAGATTGCACGGGCAATTAAAGCTCAGCATCCCAAAGCATCCAGGTCTTTCAATAACGACAGCATTGCCAGGCTGAATGCTGAAGGTGTCAGAACGGGAAATCTAGGACCGGAGAGTTCAGCGGCGTCCACAGAATTGGCGAAAGCACCGGCGCAAAATACTCTGGTCGCGGAAAACCGGATGCCGGCATTGCCGCAAAGCGATCAGCCGGCCACAGCTCCGACACGTCAGAACAGTGCGACTGCGGCCCAGCAGCGCCATAAAGATCAGGCTCTCACCGAGAGGCAGTCTGCTCCGCCTGCGCCTGCGCAAGCTTCTGCTCCGGTAGAGAATGCTCAGAACACCGCGAAGCTGCCGCAGACTTCCTCGGCTTTACCGATCATCCTGCTGCTCGGAGCATTGGGTATAGCTGGAGGAGCGCTGTTCTACTTCATGCGCCGATAGTCGCGGCCTCACAATCAAAATCTGGTAGGCTTTGAATCCCGGTCGTCAGCGGCCGGGATTTTGTTTTCCGCCAACGGGAGGCGCAGAGCTTGGCTCAACCCCATCGAGAGGTGATCTCGCAGCTTCGCCGCGAGATGGGCTTCTGGGACGTTCTCCTCTTCAACATCGCAGCCGTACTCGGCCCGCGATGGATCGCCGCTGCGGCCCATAACGGGACATCTTCCATCAGCTTGTGGGCTCTGGCGGCTGTCTTCTTTTTCTTTCCCACGACGTTAGTAATCACTGAACTCTCTACTCGATTTCCGGCGGAAGGCGGGCTTTATGTCTGGACCCGGGAAGCCTTTGGCGACTTTCACGGATTCGTCGCCGGCTGGGCTTACTGGGTCTATTCCTTTTTCTATTTTCCCGGATTGCTGGTAGCGAGCACAGCGATGAGCGCCTATGTCGGCGGCGCCGGACACGGGCACCTCGCCAACGATCGCGGATTCCTGCTTACCGGTTCGCTGTTACTGCTGGCCGTCGCGGTGGGCATGAACATCGTCGGCCTCAATATCGGTAAATGGCTGCAGAATGCCGGAGGCGTAGGCACGTACGCTCCGCTGCTCATCCTTGTAGGAGTGGCGGCGGCGGTTTGGGTGCGGCATGGATCGCAGACCCACATCACCTGGCACAGCACACTCCCGGTTTGGAACTTCGGTACCGTGAATTTCTGGTCGCAAATTGCATTCGCATTCACCGGCATGGAGCTGGTCTGCGCGATGGCGGACGAAGTGCGCGACCCTAAGCGAACCTTTCCCCGCGCGATTTTTGCTTCCGGAGTGCTGATAGCGATCATTTATATCCTTGGCACAGTAGCAACCATGGGGCTTGTGGCGCCCAATGAGGTCGATCCCAAGAGCGGGGTCTTCCAGGCAATTGCGCATGGCTCGAGCCTGGTTGGACTTGGCTTCCTCGGCGTGCTGGCAGCCCTGCTGGTCACGGTGGGAAACGCCGGCGGCGTGGGCACCACCGTCGCCGGAGTCGCTCGCGTTCCCTTTGCCGTTGGCATCGACAGTTATTTGCCTTCCGCCTTTGGGAGGATTCATCCGCGCTGGAAGACGCCTTACATTTCCATTCTGATCCAGGCAGGCATCTCCGCAGCAGTGCTCATCCTGGCGCAACTAAACGAGACGGTGAACGGAGCCTACCAGGTGCTGGTGGATGCCGCCATCATCCTCTACTTTCTGCCCTTCCTTTATATGTATGCCGCAGCGATCAAGCTCGCGTATCGCAGCGACCGCGAGCAAACTCCAGACGCAGTGCTGGTACCGGGCGGACGAACCGGCGTCTGGATCGTTGGCGCCTTGGGATTTCTCATCTGTCTTCTAGCCATGGGGATTTCCATGATTCCGCCGGGCGAGACCACAAATACAGCCGTCTTCGAACTAAAGCTGATCGGCGGGACAAGCCTCGCAATCCTCATCGGACTGGCGCTCTACTGGCGCTCCAAAAAGGCTCGCGGCTAAAAATCAACCTACACGGTTCCGTGTGATTCGTGTCATGTTTTGGTTTTGAGTTGCTGTTAGTCATAATCAAAACCCATGCTCGCGGAATGGACGGTCGAACTCGGCGCCGACGATCCTCAACTCGAGATCCCGTGGACGCTCGAAGACGGCTCGTCGCGCTTCCTGGATCTAAAGCGGCAGCCCGAACTCCTGTTGGAGATTCCCGAAGCCTGCGCTTATTCCGAGCTGGCCGAATTCCTGAATTGGGCCAATTCGCCGGACTCCCCATTTGAGACTGCTAAATGCGATGCATGGACAAGCCGCGAAATCAATACAGAAGATGAGGTCTTCGGCGAGCCATGCAAATTCGGATCGTACGTGGATCTGCTCTTCGTGGACAAAGACCGGAGGACCCAGTTCGCGGAAAACGAGGGCTTCGTGCGATCCCTGGCAAAGCTATTGCGACACGCTCCCGAACTGGCCAGCGCCGTCGAGTGCACAGTTCGCCGCTGCCTCGATCATCGCGCCGAAAGGCAAGCGTGCTTCTATATCACGTTTTACCTAAATGGATATGGTGAAGATGAACCTCAGGCGCGGAAACGCTGGGCTATTGCGATGAAAATGGTTCAACACGCAATCATGCAGCAATGCCACGGAAAATCAGGACCAATTCGGTAGAGAAGCAGCATGCTGCAGGGCTGCCCAAGTTGGATGAACCGCATCTTGCTTCGGCTGATTTTGAAGGGAGACGGTTACATCATGGCGCGCCCGGCAGGATTCGAACCTGCGACCCTTTGCTTAGAAGGCAAATGCTCTAGTCCAACTGAGCTACGGGCGCGTAACTCCATTTTAGCTGACGTTAAGTCGCCGTCTTCCTCGCAGCCGGCTGAATGCTGGATGCTGACGCCTGAACGCTCTCGGCGATCCACTGCTCTAACCGCCTGCACAGCGCATCGCGAGAATCGAGCGATGTTTTGCTCATATCAGAGACCGCGCGCCAGAGTCCCGGGCGAATCGCAATGTAAGCGATGAATCGCCAGGCGCTGAATTGGCCGTTGCGGTTGAACTGATTCATATCCGGGAGACGCGCGTCATGAGCGTCTGAGATGGCTTTGAAGCAGTGGAAGGGCAGACCGGCCTGATGCGCGCATTCGGCGACCGCAGACGCCTCCATGTCGACGTAGTCGCCTTGGTATTGCTCGCCCAACCGCCGCTTTTCTTCGACCCCGGCGACTCGTTCAACTGTCACCAACGTACCATCGTTGCCGCCGGCTGAATAATGCTTTCCCGAAACGGAGTCGACCACCGTCACAGGACGCACGACCTTGCCTGCAACCGCGCTCGAATTCAATCCTCCCGCCCATCCAACCGACAACAGCGAGCTGATCTCATCTACGGACAACACTGCGCGTGCTGCGGCGAAGGCGGGTTCGTGTCCCATCCCGGCATAGGCGATGACAGCATTCCTGTTCTGATACATCTGCACGCGCCGATCCGGCAGATACTTGAGGGGCTCCATGCCGCGGACAAGCGGGTGCACCTCGCGAAAGATGGCGGCAATAATTCCAACGCGGGCCATTAGCCTGCGACTCCCATCGCTGCGGGTAAAGGCTGCCGCACATATCCATGCTGCACAAACCATGCCGCCGCGCGGCGAAGAGCATCCTGCACAGGCAACGCGCGATATCCAAGCTCACGTTCTGCTTTGGCCGATGAAGCGAACATTTTTTTGCGTCCCATGCGCACGGCTTCAAGCGTTGCTCGTGGTTCCTTGCGGCGCAGCACGCCCGTAAAGAATTGGTCGAATGCAGCAAATCCCAACGCCAGTCCATGTGGAACCCTGGTGCTGGGCGACGCAAGGCCGGTGATCTCCGCCAGCATATCGAGGATCTGCTTCAACGTGAGGTTCTCTCCACCAAGAATATATCGCTCGCCCGGCTTCGCCTTTTCCATCGCCAATAGATGTCCGCGCGCGACTTCTTTCACGTCCGCGAGATTGAGTCCGGTATCCACATAAGCGGGAAAGTTGCGATTAAGGAAGTCCACAATGATCCGCCCAGTAGGGGTGGGCTTGATGTCCCGCTCGCCGATCGGAGTCGTCGGATTCACGATGATCACCGGCGCTCCCGCCCGACCAGCACTAAGCGCCGCCTGTTCGGCCATAAACTTCGAGCGCTTGTAATGACCGATCATGTCAGACAGATCCACCGTCGTGTTCTCATCAACTATCGTGCCGTCGGAGAGGAATCCCATCGTCGCCACGGAACTGGTATACACAATGCGCTTCACGCCGGCTTGCCGAGCTGCATCCATCACTGCGAGTGTGCCGTCGACATTTACGCGATACATCTCGTCAGGATTGCGCACCCACAGCCGATAGTCGGCCGCGACATGAAAGACCACGTCGCATCCCGCCATGCCCCGGACCAACGAGGTGAAATCCCCAAGCTGGCCTGCCACGCGGTCGGCGCGAAGAAGATCGATATTGTCCGTGCGAGTTCCGGGTCGCACCAGCAGACGCAGCTCCGCGCCCTGCTGTTGAAGCAGCTCGGCAACGTGGCTGCCGACGAATCCTGTTGCTCCTGTAACGAATGCTTTCATGTGAGAGCACTCAGCCGTCAGCACTCAGCATTTAGCCGACCACCGACTTCGAGAATACTGACATTATCTCGGGTTTTGCAGGATCGAACGCGAGCTGGCCGGGAATCCATCAAGTGTACTGGCTGAATGCCGAGTGCCGAATGCGGAGTGCCTGTTTTATCTCAGAGACTCCATCACTTCATCCAGCACGCGCTTAGGCGGACGCACCGCCTCCTGCGGCAGATGCGCCAGCGGCGTCTCTGTCACGTGCAGCAGATCCACGAAGTTTGGCTTCTGCGTGTCAATGTAGAAGATGCCGGTGAGGACTTCGCCTTTCTCGTGCGACTCCATCAGGTTCTTCACCGCGTTTGTCTTGTTCGTAGGATCGTAATCTTCATGCAACTTGCGCAAACGCAAATGGGAACCGTCGTGCATTCTCACGTCAAACGTAGAACCCGGATCGTAATCGACGGAGATGTTCTCGAAGTGCGGCACGAATCCAGCCTCGGCGATCGCCTCCTCATGCTCTTGCACGTACTTGTAAGACTTCGTCGATCCCTCATGGTCATTGAACGTGACGCAGGGGGAGATCACGTCGAGCATCGCTGTGCCCCGATGCGCGATGGCAGCCTTCAGCATCGTGAGCAACTGCTTCTTGTCTCCGGAGAATGAACGCGCCACAAATGTCGCGCCCATTTGGATTGCCAGCGTGCAGGTATCAATCGCCGGCAGATCGTTAATCACTCCCGACTTCTGCTTCGACCCGAGGTCGGCAGTCGCGGAGAATTGGCCCTTGGTCAATCCATACACGCCGTTGTCTTCGATGATGTAAATGATGGGCAGATTGCGCCGCATCAGATGAATGAACTGTCCCATGCCGATCGAGGCAGTATCGCCGTCGCCACTCACCCCGATTGACAGCATGCCGCGATTGGCGAGCACGGCGCCGGTGGCAACCGAAGGCATGCGGCCATGCAGCGAGTTAAAGCTGTGCGCGCGGCCGATGAAGTACGCTGGGGTCTTGGACGAGCAGCCGATGCCCGAGAGTTTGAGCACGCGCTCCGGCTGCACGCCCATCTCATACATAGCGTCGATCACGCGCTCGGAGATCGCGTTGTGTCCGCAGCCGGCACAAAGCGTAGTCTTGCCGCCGCGGTACTCGATAACCTGTAGCCCGAGCCGGTTCGTCTTCGGGGCCGGAGTGGATGTTGGGGTGATCGCCATGAACTACTTCCCTTCCTGGGAGATGATTTCGTCGGTAACCGACCGCGCGTCGATGGGTAATCCATTGAAGTGACGCACGCTGCGCAGCTTCGAAGTCTGTGTTGGATTCAGGTCGAGCTTCAGCAAGCTCAGCATTTGCGCATCGCGATTCTGCTCTACGACGTACACCCGTTCGTGCTTCGCCACGAAGTCATGCAGCTCGCGACTGAACGGGAATGCCCTTATCCGCAGATAATCGGTGCCAACCTGGTACTCCTGCCTCAGCTGGTCGCGGCTTTCGCGAACCGCGAAATCACTGCTGCCATAGGCAATAATCCCGATCTTCTCTCCACGATCGGCGACGACTTCCGGCCGCGGCACATAGGAGCGCGCCGTCTCGAACTTGCGGTTCAGGCGCTCCATGTTGTTCTGATAGTCGTCCGGACGCTCGCTGTATTGCGCCTTCTCGTTATGTCCTGAGCCGCGCGTGAAGTACGCCGCCGCCGGATGATCGGTGCCGGGCAACGTACGGTATGGGATTCCGTCTTTATCAATGTCCTTGTAGCGCGCGAATCCGCCCAGGCGATTCAAGTCCTCGGCGCCCAACACCTTTCCACGGCTGAACGGCTTTTCCGGATACGGGAAGGGTTCAGACATCCAGTTGTTCATTCCTAAATCGAGATCCGACAGCACGAAGATAGGGGTCTGCAACTGCTCGGCAAGATCGAATGCTTCAACCGCCATGGAGAAGCACTCGGTCACGCTTCCGGGAAACAACATTACGTTCTTGGTGTCGCCGTGGCCGAGAAACGCAATCGAAAGCACGTCACCTTGTGATGTTCGCGTAGGAAGCCCGGTCGATGGACCGACCCGCTGAATATCAAAGATCACCGCCGGAATCTCGGCGTAGTAGCCCATGCCGGTGAACTCGGTCATCAGCGAAATTCCCGGACCGGAAGTCGAAGTCATCGCCCGCGCTCCAGCCCAGCTCGCGCCGAGTACCATGCCGATCGCAGCCAGTTCATCCTCAGCCTGCACAATCGCGAACGTAGCTTCACCGTCCGGACCAATTCGGTACTTCTTCATGTAGTCGATCAACTGCTCGCAAACCGAAGAAGAAGGCGTAATCGGATACCACGTGACAACTGTGACTCCGGCAAACATCGCGCCAAGCGCTGCGGCGGCATTGCCGTCGATGATGATCTTGCCTTGATTTTCATTCATCGCCTCAACGAAGAGCGGATCCTTCTTCGTGAGCGATGCGGCGGCGTAATCAAAACCTGCCTTCGCGGCGGTCATATTCAAGTCGGCGGCTTTTACTTTCCTGGCAAACTGCTTGCGCAGCGCCGCTTCCACCTGCTTCATCTCGATGCCGAGAATCTGCGCGACCACGCCGACATAAATCATGTTCTTGACCAGCTTGCGCAGCTTGGCCTCGGGACACACGGCAGCAACGATCTTGTCGTAAGGAACGGAGTAGAAGATCAGGTCAGAGCGCAGCGTATCGAGCTTCAGCGGCTCGTCGTAAATGACAGAAGCCCCCGACGCCAGAGACATCACGTCTTCCTTCGCCGTCTCCGGATTCATCGCCACCAGCATGTCAATCTCTTTTTTGCGGGCGACGTAGCCATGCTTGCTGCAACGGATGGTGTACCAGGTTGGGAGCCCCGCGATATTCGACGGAAAAAGGTTCTTTCCGGAAACGGGAACTCCCATGCGAAACAAGCTGCGAAGAAGAACGGTGTTCGCCGATTGCGAACCAGACCCGTTGACGGTGGCTACCTGAATGCTGAAGTCATTGATGATTCGATCACGCTCAGAACGCTGTGCAACGTCCTGAACGGCTAAGTCCCCTGATGCCATCGATAGTCCTTGAGTGTGATTCCTGCTGCGTCCCTGCTGTGCAGTCGAACCTAAAATTATAAGACGCCGGGCCCCGGATGGAGCAGCAACTTTCGTCTAATGGAAGAACCGTAGAGACGCAGCACGCTGCGTCTCTACTAATTCCTCACATCCGCCATGAACTTCTCCACCTCGGCACGCTGATCCGCGGTCAGCGGAAGCAGCGGTAAACGCGGAGGTCCGCCATAATAGCCATTCAGATCCAGCGCGTACTTTAGCGCAGGAATGCCGAGCTGGCTTGCGACCCGCGTCGCGGGTTCGACGACCCGCTGCTGCTTCAACTTCGCCAATTCCTTGTCGCCGTCTTTCCATGCAGTGTAGATCTCGAAACATGCAGTCGGGGCGGCGGCTCCGAAGGCGAGCACAGCTCCCGCAGCTCCTGCTTCGAGCGACGGCAACAGTTTCTGCGCCGATCCGGCGAGCAACTGAAAGCCAACTTCCTTTTGACGCATGACCTTCACACTCGGCTTCGGCGGCTCGCTCGACGAAACCCTCGGCGATCCCGAACCGGCAAGCGCAGCCACGCTCACCAGCTCTTCCGTATTCTTGAGCACGCCCAGCAGCATGCGTCCTGTGACCGCGTTGAAGACCTCGGTTGCGTTCGCTTTGCGCTTGATGTGACGAGTTCGCGCAACTACGTCGGCGATCTTCTCCATCACTGCGCTGGATTCCTTGATGCCGATAATGTTCGGATGCTCCGCCAATTCTTGAATCACGTCGGCCGGGAGATCGTACGCGGTAAACGGCGGCACGCTGTACATCAAAACCGGAAGAGGCGAACGATCGCCAACGAAACGATAGTAGGCCAGCAGATTCTCAGGCTTCATCTGCGGACGGTAGTAGTGCGGCGTGCGCACCAGCGCGACATCATAGTTCAGCTTCGCGGCAAACTCCGCAGCTTCCACGGTCTTGATCGCGGACTCGTGTCCCACACCCGCAAGCAGAACCTTCTCCGCAGCAGCGACTTCAACTGCGAGGCGCAACACCTCGCGCTGCTCGTCTTCGGAGAGCATTACAACTTCCCCGGTGGACCCAAGGATAGCCATGCCTGCAATGGGAGTGCGCGAATAGCGATCGACGTTATGCTCGAGCTTCTTAAGGTAGAGACGGCCGTCAGAATAGAAAGGCGTGGTAAGTGCGGGAAAAATGCCGGAGAGGAGCATGCCCTATTCTACGTCACCGTGGCAGAGACGCAGCATGCTGCGTCTCTACCGTTCCGCCTGCTCCACCGGCTGCTTCAGCAGATACGTCTTCACGAAGATGATTGTGGAATAGAACTGAAAATCCTGGTTCTTCTTCTTCGAGAATCCGTGGCCCTCGTCTTTCGCTTCCAGATACCATAGCGGAGCTCCGTTGCCCTTCAGCTTATCCGCCATCTGTCGCGACTCACTCACCGGAACTCGCGGATCGTTGGTTCCAGCAACGACGAAGGTGGGCTTTGTGATCTTCGCAGCGTTGTTCATCGGCGCAATGCGTTCCATGAACTCACGCATCTTAGGATCGCGCTCGTCGCCGTACTCCACGCGCCGCAAGTCGCGACGATAAGGCTCCGTGTGCTCAAGCAGCGTAACCAGATTGCTCGGACCTACTACGGGCAGTTGGCAGCAGAGGTCATTCTCGTAGAGCGTTGCGATCGCCCATGTCATGTGCCCGCCGTAGCTTCCACCGGTGACCATGATGTTTCCGCTGTCGAGCTCAGGACTCTGTTTGACCCAATCCATCAGCGAGCCAATATCTTTGTACGAACCCTCGCGCAGGAATCCATTGTCGAGCTTGAGGAAGGTTTTGCCGTAGCCGCTTGAACCGCGAACGTTGGGAAAGATCAGGGCGACGCCGAGTTCGTTCAGGTAGTAATTGTTCCGGCCTAAAAATCCGGGACGCGACTGCCCTTCCGGACCGCCGTGGATATCGATAATCACCGGCCGCTTTCCCGTGAACTTCGTCGCATCCGGTTTGTACACGTATCCCGAAATGGTACGCCCGTCGAAGGTCTTCCAGTGGATCATCTCCGGCGCGACAAAGGTCGCCGGATTCAGTCCGCCGGTTTCGCTTGTGGTCCAGCGATCGACTTTGCCGGTCTGCGCGTCGAAAGAATAGCTATCGAGTGGAGACTTGGCGGAGCTGAGGCTGAAGGCAACGTCGCGATTGTTCTTATGCCACTTCACCCGGCCAACCACGCCCAGCGGAATTTTCGGTCCCGGCTTCTGCCGTCCGGAAGCGGTATCGAGCAGACGAATCACGCTCGCTCCGTCTTCATTGGTGATAAATGCAATCGTGCGTCCGTCTTCGCTGATGTCGAAATCGTCTACATCCCACTTGATATCGCTGGTCAGATACTTCGGCTGGAGCGAAGCGTGATCAAAATAAGCCAGACGCTGGAATTCTGAGTCGCGATCGCTGGTCGCATAAAAGCCCTTGCCGTCTTTGCTGAACTTCGCATCGCCGTAGGCAATCTGCTCCGATCCTTTTTGCGTAAGCAGCTTCTTCTGTCCTGAGGCGACATCTACCAGCCAAATGTAGGTTTCGTTGGCTGAGATCCCTTGTATGACCAGAAGCTGCTTGTCATCGGGAGACCAGTCGGTCGGGTTCCATCCGCCACCCTCAAGCTGCAGCAGCATGCGATCGGTTTTTTGATCAGCCGCGTCCATGAGCCAAATATCCGTGTCCTGGCCGTTACGACGGGTTGAGGTATACACAAATTTGGTGCTGTGATTGGCGAATACTGCGTCCAGATTGCGCGACTTGCCATCGGTCAGCAGCGTGATGTCTCCAGAATCCACGTCGTAGCGGTAGTACTGAAACCACTCGCCGCCGCCGATATCTTTAGAGAAGATGAAGAACTTTCCCGCCACCGGATCGTAGCGCGCGGAAGTTACACGATCAGGAAAGAACGTAAGCTGCGTCCGCGCTCCTCCCGGAGCAGCCACGCGATGCAGCTGCGGCACATCGCCGAACCGCGTATTGATCAACATTTCACGCTTCGTCGGATTCCAATCGAGAAAGGCAGCGCCGCGAACCTGGGTGTATCGGTCGGCCTGCTGCGCAATTGACATGGGCACAGGTGGAATGCCCTCAACCACCAAAGCCGAGTTTGGCTGGAAATTCTGCGGCGCCGGAGGCGGACCGCTCGGTGCGCTTTGTGCGGAAGCCAACGACAGCGAAGAAAGAACCGAGAAAAGGATGGATACGAAGCAAAGTTTTCGATTCATGCGTCCCTCTGGAAGGAGAAGTTTTACCAGAAGAAGCCAGGATTTGCAGCTAGCCTGCGGCGGAAAGGCGATGCCCTAGGGATCAAGTGGCATCATCCGGCCCGAAGGGCCAAACGCGCCGTAGGCGCCAAATGTGAAAGCCCAGCATGAAATGCCCGGCTTTCGGCATGAAATGCTGGGTTGAGGTGTAGATCAGAATCCCGAGTCCCGGAGGGACGGCACCTTCCTTGATGCTGGGCGAGACAAAAACAATTTTGTGACGATGGGCCATCGCCAAATAGAATCCGCGATTGCCCCACACCGAAACGTTACCCTAGGCTCTGCCTCTTTTGGGCCAGCTGCTCGTCTCACACCGAACGCATCCCGGTTGACGCTAAGCCACCAGCGGATCATCTTTCTTATCGTTCTGGTTGGTCTTCTGGCGCATGCCCGGATCCATCTCCTGCCCGCTGTGTTCGGGGTTCTCTCCCGGTTCGGGAAAATCCGTGTCGCGCCCCTTGATGCGTCTGTCCTCGGTGCGGTGGGCAAGCTGGCCTTCGAGCGACGTCTGGCTGCGCTGATCGCGATTCTCGCTCTCGACGGCGCCTTTCTTTACATCATTATCCTGATCTGGCATGTAAGTCTCCTCAGGAGAGGAGATGGAGTTTTGCCGGGCACGGGTTGCGTAGGACATGGGACACTCCGTTTCGGGTGGCAAGCATTGTAGCCCCGAGCAGTGAGGGTGTGGCACTGGTTTTTTGTGAAATAGCATTCAGCACTCAGCACCCAGCATTCAGCCGTGAAACATTCAGTCACGTGCCGTGGCCACAGCCGTCCTCGGCCGTGTTTCACAAGGAGTCAGGAGACAGCTGGCCTGGCAGTGAATAACGGGGTGGCATCGCCATCTGACGACCTCCAGAACGGTTCCTGGCTGAACGCTGAGTGCTGAATGCTGAGTGCTCGCCTTACAATGTCCCCATCCCATGAGCCACCCCGGCCCGCTCTATCGTCCTTTCGACGAACTCATCACCATCAAAATCCTCGGCAAAGAATTCCAGGTACCCAAAGGCAACATGCTTCTGCGGGCCATGCAGTATCTTTCGCCGGAAAACGTCGCCATGGGGCGATTCTGCTGGAACGAGGAGTGCCAGTATTGCCGCATTTCCTACAAGTCCAATCCCGAAGGCGCACCGCGTCAAGCGCTCTCCTGCAAGTTGATGGTCGAACCGGGAATGGAAGTGGTCGAAGTGGCGACGGAGATTAAGTATTGTTTGCGGGAGTTGGGGTTGAAGTAAAGCAGCATTCAGCATTCAGCATTCAGCGCTAGATATTCCTTGCGCTCCACCATACCTGTGGATCTAAAGCACCGAATCCAAGTGCGCCCAAAATGACAGGGCCGGAGGCCCGGCTGGCCAAACGTGAGCCCAGTCCCGGAAGGGCTGGGATATGTGGCCGTTGAGATCCCGAGCGCCGTAGGCGCGGCACTCATCCAAACACATATTTTCGGACCATACGGCACGCGGGCCTTCCTCAACATCGCCAGAACCTGTGCATCTAAAACAGCGTCCAAGTGCGCTCAAACTGACAGGGCCGGAGGCCCGGCTGGCCAAACGTCAGCCCAGTCCCGGAAGGGCTGGGTTATGTGAATATGACAACCGAGCGCCGTATCACGTGCATGTGATTTACAGCACCTACAATCGACAAGATTTAATTCCGCCTGCATTTGAAAAGCGCCTCTACCCATTCGTTGCGGAGATTGCGCGAGAGCACAAAATCCCATTGCTCGCTGCGGGCGGCATGCCGAATCACTCTCATTTGTTATTTCTGTTGCCTCCAACCATGTCACTAGCCGACGCTGTGAACAAGATGAGTGCCGCGCCTACGGCGCTCGGTTGTCATATTCACGTAACCCAGCCCTTCCGGGACTGGGCTCACATTTGGCCAGCCGGGCCTCCGGCCCTAAGATTTTGGAAGTTCATTAATCCCGATCCAATACTGTTATCTCGATCTAGATCTATGCGTTCAACTCTATGGATCGCTCAGTTAAGGATTTTCAATCGAGAAGGTCGCGGGCTACCTTTTGAACTCGAATGTCTTCGACAAAATCCGACGTGGATGCTCGTGTAAGAGAAAAATCTGTAATCGACGAGAATGACAGGGCCGGAGGCCCGGCTGGCCAAACGTCAGGGTTATGTGGCCGTCGAGATCCTGAGCGCCGTAGGCGCGGCACTCATCGTGCGATGGTATGATGCCGAGCCTCGGAGGGCCCAACACCGACATGAGTCACTCCTACACGAATAACCACGTTCATGTCGTTTACAGCACCGCCAATCGAAAAAATCTGATTCCACCTGAGTTCGAGAAGCGGCTCTACTCGTTTGTTGCCGAGATCGGGCGCGAGAACAAGATTCCTTTGCTCGCTGCTGGTGGCATGCCCAATCACTCCCATTTACTCTTTCTATTGCCGCCAACGATGAAGCTTGCAGAGGCGGTGAACAGGTTCAAAGCGAATTCGTCGCGCTTTGTTCGCAAACAGGGAATTGAGTTCAACTGGCAGACTGGCTACGGAGCCTTCGCTGTGAGTGCATCGCAGATTGAAACCGTAAAGGCCTACATTCGCAACCAGCGCGAGCATCACAAGAAGAGGAGCTTCGAGCAGGAGTTTGTGGCGCTGCTGAAGAAGGCTGGTATTCCGTATGATCCGAAATACGTGTTTGGCTGAGTGCCGCGCCTACGGCGCTCGGATTGGCAACCAATACCCTTACCCAGCCCTTCTGGGACTGGGCTCACGTTTGGCCAGCCGGCCCTCCGGGCCTACCATCGTTGAGCCCTGATTGATCGCGGCCCAAAATGGGCATTTCAGCCCGCAGCGTCAATTAAGGATTGGCGGGCAGCGTTTAGACCAAGATTCGCGGCTGAGTGCTGAATGCTGATTCTCAAAACGATTCTGGCCAGCGCTGCGCTGCGTGATAAATCGCAAGAATTACGATCCGACTCTTCTCCATTACATAAACCGCGATGAACGGAGTCTTCGAAATCACGAGTTCCCGCGTGCCCGGAACACGGCCCGGCCTTCCTGAGATGGGAAACGCATCGAGTTGCAGGACGCTACTGACGATGCGCGAAGTGATCCGAACTGCGATGTCTTCGCCGTTCGAGAGGGAAATGTAATCGTGAGCGGCATCCAGTTGCTGTGTAGCCTGCTCGGTCCATTCAATCATCGACGAGCGCGGCCAGTCTTCTTCAGCCGCTCAACGACTTCTTCGTGTCGCACTGTGCGCCCTTGTCGCATCTGCTCGAGTCCTTTGCGCACTAACGCATCCTGATAAGCGTGAAGCTCGATGTAATTGGTAATCGCCTCATTGATGAGGTAGCTACGCGGCCTATCTTTTGCGGCTGCGAGCGAATCGAGGGCATCGATCTTCTCGGCTTCTGCACGGAAACTGATCGTCTTTTCAGCGCTTTTCATATACGTAGATATTACCACGTATTATTATGTATTACGGCAACTTATTGAGATCGACTTCTTGCTTCAAACGCGCCGTCGCCTAGGTTGGCTTTGAGCCGAGCCACAGCCGAGGGCGGCTGTGCCACAACACTTGCGTCCATCGTAGGATCGCACCGACCAAGGTGTGTCGCGCCTGAATGCTGAGTGCTGAATGCTGACGGCTGCGTTTTTCCCTACCGCGGCCGGGTAGGACTCGGCTTGGAGGCCGTGGTTGTGGCCCCCAAACTATTCAGGCGCTCGCGGGCCTGCTGGGCTTCGAGTGATTTGGGATAGCGGGCGATCAGTGCGCGCAATTCGCGTACTCCGGCGTCGCGCTGGTTCAAGTTGAGGAACGCGTAGGCTTTCTTCAACTGCGCGGCAGAAGCTTTATTGCCGCTGGGATATTGCTCGATGACCTTGTCGTAGTCCTGCACCGCCTGCTTGTAGTTCCCTTGCTTGTACTCGATATCGGCGATGTAGTACTGCGCGTTCCCTGCCAGATCGGTGTTGCCGTAGTACTTGATGTAGTCGGCAAATTCCTGCGCAGCCAGGTTGTACTTGGCTCCGTTGTAGTCGCTGAGCGCGTTGTTATAAAGCACGTCAGGCGGCGGAGCTTGGGACTGCGGCGGCAGCTGCGGATTCTGGCCCGGACCGCCCGGTGGCGCAGCCTGCAGGTTCTGCTGCGCCGCGGCCATGTCGTCGAGCTGCTTGCTGACCTTCGCCAGTCGCGCCTTCAGCTCATCGACCGCGTCATGCAACGACTGCACCTGCGCCGACACCTGATCGACTTTGCCACCCTGATCTGCGGTGGAGGTCTGCAGCGAATGTGAAATGGCGTCGAGCGAATTAGCAACCCGATTGACCGTGTCTGTGTTCTGCTCGATCAGGCTGCGCATCGCGCCGAAACGCTCGTCGTTGCTTTGCTGCAGCCGCGAGAGTTGATCTTGCAAAGCCTGCACCTGCGTCTGCAATTGCACCATTTCTTTATTGGCGCCGAAGGCAGCGGGCGCTAGCAACAGCGCGAGGCTGAGCAGGCTTGCTATGGAATGAGGAAATTTGATTTTCATGTTGTGCTCGTGATTCTGTGTGAGCTGTTCTATTACTGACGTTGGTATCGAGCAGCCGTCATCCAATTCAAACACCGTCGTGCACAGTTGGACGCGGCGTAGAGACGCAGCAGGCTGCGTCTCTACCATGCACTAAACAACTGCCCGCTGAATGACTTCCCTACTGCCCAGCCAGCGCTAGATGCCCACGTCGATTCTGCTGCCAGCACTGTTCGTTCGACTCAGTGCAGAACGGCTTCTCCTTGCCGAAGCTGGTGGTCGTCAGGCGATTGGCTGCCACACCCGCAGAAATCAGCGCCTGCTTCGCAGCCTGCGCGCGGCTATCGCCGAGCGCCATGTTGTATTCGGTTGATCCGCGCTCGTCGCAATGCCCTTCGATCAGCACTCTCCAGTTTGGATGCTGATTCAGGAACTGCGCGTCTGCCTGCAGCGTAGCTCCGTCCTGCGGACGAATCTCGTAGCTGTCGTACTCGAAGTACGCGTCTTTAATGTTCTGCTCGAATAACTGCTGATCGGTAAGCGTCGGCTCCTGCGGAAGCGCCTGCACCGGCGCCGGACGGTTCACCGTCACGCGCGTAGTTGCCTCCTGCGTTCCGCCAGGACCGGTCGCGGTCAGGCGATAAGTCGTGGAATCGGTCGGAGTCACGGTCTGTGACCCGCTCGCCTGCACCTTGCCCACACCCTCGATGGAAACGTCAGTGGCGTTCTCCGTCGTCCACGTGAGCTGTGTGGACTGCCCAGCATTGACGGCGGACGGATTCGCCGAAATCGACGCAGTGGGCGCCGGCGGCGGTGGCGGTGGCGGCGGCGGTGGCACCGGCTTGGCCTTATGGCAGCCGGCAATCACCAAGAGTATGGACAACGCTGCGATCTGAGTCGCATGCATCCACTGGCGTTTATTCACGATCTCCTCCGAAAAAATAATGAATGGCTAAATATAGGCTTCACGAGAAACAACCGATCCAGTGATCAATTGAATTCGGAATGGGCGCTCGGCATTCGGCACTCCGCGTTCGGCCAATGTACAGTTTCGATGAACCACAAAACGTTTACAGGCCGAAAGCCGACAGCTGACAGCCTGGTTTCACTTCACCCGATCACCCGATCACCCGATTTCTCCTTCGTTCATTTCCTCCGAAAATGGGCGCTCGGCTCTCGGCACTCGGCGTTCGGCCAATGGGCAGTTTCGACGGAGTACCAAAACGTTTACAGGCCGAAAGCCGACAGCCGAACGCCGACAGCCTAGGTTTCACTTCACCCGATCACCCGATTTCTCCCTGGTTCATCATCAAAGTGAAAGTTTACTTCCAACTCCAGTTGGGTTGTGTGTTCTGGCTCGTATGAGTTAACTGGTGCTGCTGGGTGCCGTCGGCCAGCATGGTCCAGATTTGGGTCGTGCCGGAACGATTGGATTGGAAAACGATGTGCCGTCCGTCGGAGGACCATGACGGGAAGTCGTTGGAACCCGCGTCATGGGTTAACTGCGCCCACGTCTTGCTGGCCACATCCATTATATAAATGTCCTGCGCGCCGGGGATTCCGGGGCCGTACCTGCGCGACCACGCAAAAACCAGGTATTGCCCATTCGGGGACCAGGATGGCGACACCGCGTATCCCGTATCGGTCATGCGCTGCACATTGGTTCCATCCGACGCCATGGTGTAAATCTGCGGCAACCCTGAGCGCCCGCTTACGAACGCAATCTGTCCTCCCGTTTTGGGATTCCAGCAGGGCGAGACGTCCGGACCGTGAACCTCTGTCAAACGAGCAAGCTCTCCGCCGGAGGCGTTGGAGACATAGATTTCGGGATCTCCTGTGCGTGACGACGAGAATGCCAGGCGCAGCCCGTCCGGCGACCACGCCGGAGAGATGGTCGTGCCTCCAATATTAGGAAAGGTCACTGCCCGACTCAGATCGAGCGAGTACATGCGGATATTCACGCTCCGCTTGCCCAGTTCCACAAAGGCAATTCGCGAATTATCGGGCGAGATGCGCGGCGAGAGCGAGACACTGCCGAGCTTCGTGATTTGGCGCTCGCCGTTGCCGTCGTAATCCATCATCCAAATTTCTTTGGTCCCGGTGCGATTGCTGACGAAAACGATTTTGCTCTCGGCGATTCCCGCAATGCCTCCACCGAGACGGAAGATGATCTCGTCGGCAAAGCGGTGCGCGATCAGGCGCGCGTTATCCGGCGTAGCGTCTTCGCGGTATTGCTTGCCAAGCACCTGCGGCGAGACGCTGTTCTTGACGTCGAAGAGCCAGCCGGAGACGGAAACTTGCCCGTTGCTTACGCCGAGGTTTCCGAAAGCGAGCATGGCGGCATTCGTCGGAGGATTTCCCCAGGCGTCGAGCGTGACCTCCTGCGGTGTGCCCGGCACCTGCAATGGATTGAAGCTCTTCGAAACTACGTCGAAGATTCCGGCGTTCTGCAGATCAGAGAAGAGGACTGTATTAAAGGTCGTGAGAAGCTGTCCCGCATTGGGATCGGCACTCGCGGGCTTGAAATCGGCAACAGCGATGCGGACGCGTTCGACGCCCTGGGTAACTACGCCTTGGAATTTGTCTTGTTGGGGAAAGGCGAGGGGGGATAACAGAATTAGGACAACTGAGAGCGCCAGGAAGGACGTATGACGTGTCTTAGGAAGGGATTTTGGCGCGAAGCGTGGTTTAGGGAAGGGCATCGGCTTTAGCAGCGATGGTTCATGGAAAGCCCCCGGTGGAAGCCCTCGACTTTCAGTCGGAGGAGCCGGGCTTCCAATCCGGCGGCAAAACAATGAAGCAATGAGTTGGGCTTTAGCCCCGGGCAGTCTGCGAACCAGCGCTAAAGCGCGACAATGTGGGATGCAGCTCCTCCGCGAGGCTTGAAAAGCCTCGCTCCCCCGACTAGAAGTCGGGGGCTTCCACCTCCGGATCCACCGAAACGGACTTTGCTTCGTGAAGACAGTGGACGTCGAGTAATTGTTGGATTCATTAATCAACTTCGTCATCTCTGAATTCGTCATCTCTTAATCGGCGTATACCGAAATTCGAATTCGGCGCCTACACTGCCGCCGCGATAATCGGTCGGCAGAGGCCCAAAGCTGTCGATGCGCTGCAGCGTTCGAACGGCAGAGGTATCGAGCGAGGGTATGCCGCTCGACTGGGTAATTCTGATGTTCGAGGGCGAGCCATCGCGGGAAATGTCAAAGGAAACGGAGACCGAGGCGTTCGGCATGGCGTGCGGATCCACCTCATACTTCAGCCAGTTCTGCGACAACGCCTGCGTCACCTGACGCACATAGTATGCGTAGCGGCTTCCGAAGTCTCCGCCCGTCGTCATAGCAACCGCACCCACGCCAAGCGCGCTGTTGAAGGTGGTGAAGTTCTGGTGAACCTGGCCCCCTGCGCCGTACTGCAGTTGGTTCGTAGCCTGCTGCACCGGCTCAGGATGCTTTTCCACGCTCCGTTTCGGCTGTTCCTTGGGCTTAATCTTTACCGTTTCGGGAATTTTTACCGCCTCAGGCACTGCAGGAGCAACTTCCTTGGGCTGCGAGTGCGTCACCGCTGGAGATTCGTTGGCCACGATGTTCTCCGTAGGCTGCTCGCGCGGAAGCGGGATCGCGCTGGCTCCTACCAATGTCGCCGAAATGGCTTCGCCAGTAACCCTCTCTCCACTGCCCCATTCATTTCGGGAGACGCCCACGATTGCGCCATAAGTGAGAACAGCTGCCACGATCGCTCCGTGAAATGCGACAGAGGCGCTGATCGGCCCCTTCCACGACTCGCGGATGTCGAAGATGTCAACGCGTTGCGACATTCTTATTCTGATAAGGCTGGGTAACGATGGAGACGTTGGTGATGCCGCTGTGCTTCACGATATCCATCAAAGCGGCAAATGCGCCGAAGGTCACGTTCTCGTCGCAGCGCAGGTAAATTGGATGATGCTCGGGATCCTTTACCCGGTCATGCAATATTTTGGGAAGCTCGGCCAGCTTAACCGCATCGCTTCCCAAAAAGACATTCTGATCGCGATCCATGGTGAGCACGAGCCGAGGCTCGGTGATCTCCTTCACCGTCTGCGTATGCGGAACGTTTACCTCAATCCCCGACTGGATGATCGGCGCCGTCAGCATAAAGATAATAAGCAACACCAGCACCACGTCCACAAAGGGCGTGATGTTGATCTCGGAAAGCGAGCTTTGTGTGCGACCTTGGGAATTGGTGAATGCCATAAAAACCTATTTCACCACGGAGTCAGGAAAAAAAACCAAACCGGGACTGAACACGGAGGACACAGAGACACAGAGGAAATGCAGGTTTTCCGCATATCATATCGACGCTCTGAATCTTTAGTGGAATGTCTGTTCCGCCAGGGCAAGCCTCCGCGACCTTCGTGTCCTCCGTGTTCAATCCCGTCTTTGCTGTTCTCCGTGACTGCGTGTCTCGGTGGTGAGTTCGTTATCTTTCTTCCAGAACGACGCTTTCCCGCATTCTTGCTGATTGCGGTGTCGGCGCGGAGCGGTCGACTGTATTCAGGAGTTCCAGGCCGAAGTCGTCCATGCGTGCACCGAATTCGCGAATCTGCTGCATGTATTGGTTATAGGCAATGACGGCCGGAATCGCGGTAAAGAGTCCGGCGGCGGTGGTGATCAACGCCGCGGAAATTCCTGGAGCTACGGCCCGCAGCGTCGCGGCGCCTGCATTGCCAAGTCCCTGAAAGGCATCGATGATGCCCCACACCGTGCCGAAGAGGCCGACAAATGGCGTGATTGCGCCTGTGGTCGCCAGCCACGGAAGGCGGGATTCCATCTGCGTCATCTCTTCGGAAGAGGCGATCTGAACGGCGCGTTGTACCGCACTCAGATTGCGCGGCGAGCCTGCGCCGCTCTGGCGACGATACTCGTCGAATCCGCCCTCGAAAACGCTTACCAGCGGACTTGGCTTGAACTGCTCCGAGACCGCGGAAACGTCCTGCAGACGTCCATTAGCTTTGCGGAATGCGCGCAGGAATCGTCCGCTTTGCGCACGCATGCGGCGGAACTTCGTTCCCTTCGACAAGATGATCGACCAGGAGAGAACGCTGAACAAAAGCAAGAGCGCCAGGACTGTGTGTGCGACCGGGCCGGCGTCGGAGATGAGACCACCGATATCAGTAGCAAACGCAAGGAGAGCGGGGGGAGACGTCATTTATACCTCTGCTAAAAGGTAGCAAACCGCAACTCTGCATGGCAAAGAGTCGAAGCCCTTAGTACCTCGTGAGTACATGTACTTCTGCGGAGTGTCTTCCTGTCATTCCGAGGGAGGCGCTGTTTGTGCGCCGAGAGAGGAATCCCTCGATGCCCATGCGGTCTCGTTCGACGAGGTTTTTCCATTGTGTTTACGTCAAAGCGCCTGGCGAGACATTCACATAAGCGTGCTCACCATTAGTTCCTTTCGCAGATCCTGCCAAGCCGGATTCATGCTGTTGATAAGCGCGACCTTCTTCTCTCTTCGCCAACTCTTGATCTGCTTCTCGCGCGCGATTGCCTTGACGATGTCACTGAAGTTTCGAAATAAGACTAGACGGTCAACTTTGTATTTTGTCGTAAAGCTACCCGCTCTTCCGATCCAATGCTCGGCTGATCTCCGCTGAACGTTGTTGCTGATTCCCACATACAGTGTTCCTGACAGACTCGCGAGAATGTAGACGAAATAAACCGTTTGGGATTGTTGGCACGGGCCGACATTCTAGCCGTCCGTAGGGATTCCTCACCGCCCAAAATGAGGGGCGGTTCGGAATGACAAACCCGCGAAACCGATTGTTTGGGTTCGCGAACAAGGCTATTCTGCGGCTGATGCTCGTCGAGCTTAGCGTCGAGAATTACGCAGTGATCGATCACGTAACAGTGGAGTTCGGACCTGGACTCAACCTCCTGACCGGTGAGACTGGCG
Organism: Acidobacteriota bacterium; assembly: GCA_003225175.1. Classification (NCBI taxonomy): domain Bacteria; kingdom Pseudomonadati; phylum Acidobacteriota; species Acidobacteriota bacterium. The sequence goes on along the minus strand of QIBA01000071.1, from coordinate 56,278 downwards.
CCGGAAAATCCATTTTGATCGATGCACTCGCGCTGCTTCTGGGTGATAAAGCGTCGCCGGAAGTGGTGCGTCATGGTGCCGATAAGGCGGTTTTGAGCTGCGTATTTCATCCTGCAAGCGCGCAGATAGACCGCATTCTTGACGCCAATGGTGTTGAAAGCGCGTCCGGAGAGCTGATATTGAAGCGCGAAATCGGCGCTAAGAGCCGCGTTTGGGTGAATAATCAGCCCGCAACTGTCGCTGTATTGAAGCAGTTAGCGCCGGAATTGGTGACTATTCACGCGCAAAACGAGACGGTATTGGCCTTTGATCCGCCCGCGAGGCTCAAATTATTGGATTCTTATGCCGGAATTGGCGTCGAGTTAGTCGCAAAAAAGTACGCCGAATGGCGCGAATTGCGGTTGCGAATCGAAGAATTGGAGCGCAGTGAGCAAGATAGGCTGCGTTTAGTGGACCTGTGGAGCTTCCAGAAGAAGGAAATCGACGCCGCTAAGCTCGAATTAGGCGAGGATTTGCGCCTGGAAACTGAGCGCAGAGTGCTGCAAAACGCGGAAAAACTGTATTCCGCGGCGATGGGAGCCTACGATTTGCTGTACGAATCGCCTAATTCTGCGCTCGCAACGCTGCGTTCTGCGGCGCGCCAGCTGGAAGAACTGGCGCGATTTGACGCTCAATTTGCCGAATTAGTGAAGACAATGGAGTCCGCGAGGGCCGATATCGAGGACGTTAGCGCCACAACTCGCGACTATGCAGACGGCATTGACGCCTCCCCAGGGCGCTTAGCAGAGCTCGCAGACCGTCTGGAAACCATCGATAGGCTGAAGAGAAAGTATGGAAATAGCGTCGAAGAAGTGCTCGCTTATGGCGCAGATCTGGCGCAAAAGCTGGATGAAATTGAGAATCGTGAGGAGATTTTGCGCGCTTTAAAGAAGCAATTAGCCGCCGCAGCCCAGGATTATCTGGCGGAAGCGCAGCAAATTTCGCGCAATCGAGCCTCTGCAGCGCGCAAATTAGAGAAGTTAGCGGAAGCAGAAATCAATGAATTAGCGATGAAAGCGCGCTTCCGAGTGGAAATAATGACCTCTGAGGATGACGCAAACTGGTCGCCTTCAGGCCTCGATTCTGTCGCATATCTGATAGCGACTAACCCCGGAGAGCCGCTAAATCCCATCGAAAAGATCGCATCTGGAGGGGAATTGTCGCGCGTAATGCTGGCTTTGAAGGCAAGCGTCGAGTCCGGACACTCCCGAACCAATGGCAATGGCAAGCCAAAGCGGCGAACGGCTGATCGCACCCTGGTCTTTGACGAAATCGATACCGGCATCGGCGGACGCGCCGCCGAGGCGGTGGGCAGGAAATTAAAGGCTTTAGGTGCTCATAATCAGGTGATTTGCGTGACTCATCTGCCGCAAATTGCCTCTTTTGCTGACCATCACCTGCTGATCGAAAAGCACGAATCCGGCGGGCGAACGCGTACCAGCATTCGCCAATTGGACACCCAAGAGCGCCGAGAAGAGATCGCCAGAATGTTGAGCGGCGCGAAGTTAACCGACGCGAGCCTGAAGCATGCCGAGCAGATGTTGAAGGCGAATGCGTCGTGAGTATTGTCATTGCGAGCCTTAGCCGGCAACTGCCTGGTTTCACGAAAGTGCATCGGCACGATAGGGATTCCTCGCTTCGCTTGGGAATGACACCCCAAACACTGCCCGAACGTGAACCCGCCATTCGCGTCCCCATAACCCCCGCCCAATGCTAATCCTCGCCATTTCAGGAAGTTGCGTTGACTGGCCAAGTTCCGCCTTGTAGTTTTGAAATCGGATTATTCGGTGTTCGCGGCTATACTTAGAGACAGGTAATGACCCCCAATTCCGAGAAGACAGTCCTGCTGCTCAAGCCGCGGGGATTCTGCGCCGGCGTGGTGCGCGCGATCGACATTGTCCGCATTGCGCTGGAGACGTTTGGCGCCCCAATTTACGTCCGCAAAGAGATCGTTCATAACCGCTACGTCGTTGATGATTTAGCTGCAAAGGGCGCAATTTTCGTGGATAGCGTCGAGGACGTTCCGGAGGGAGCACGTGTTATCTACAGCGCGCACGGAGTAGCTCCCGAAGTTCGCGAGGCCAGCAAAGCTCGGAAGCTGAAGGTTATCGACGCCACCTGTCCGCTTGTCACCAAGGTCCACGTAGAGGCGATCAAGTTCGCCAAGCAAGGCAATTCCCTGATCCTCGTGGGACACCGCGATCACGATGAGATCATCGGCACGCTAGGCGAGGCTCCGGATGTGACGCAGGTCGTCAGTTCGCCGGCAGAAGTCGAACGGGTTCATGTCCCCGATCCCGAGCGAGTCGCCTATCTGACGCAGACCACGCTGTCACTTGATGAAGCCAAGGACATCATCGAGGCCCTGAAACGCAAGTTCCCCAAGATTCACGGGCCCCATGCGCAAGATATCTGCTACGCCACCGAAAATCGGCAGATCGCGGTGAAGAATGTAGCTCCCCAAGCGGATCTGCTACTCGTGGTGGGCTCCGAGAACAGTTCGAATTCGAACCGGCTGGTAGAAGTTGCAACTCGGCTCGAGACTCCTGCGTATCTGATTGAGAACTTCCGCGCGATCCGTCCGGAGTGGCTCGAGGATGTAAAGGCGGTCGCGCTCACCGCCGGAGCTTCGGCTCCGGAGTGCCTGGTGGAAGAAGTGGTCGAGTATCTCTCCACGAAGGAGGGCTTCAATCGCGTCGAGGAAGTCGAAATTATGGCGGAGAACGTTCGTTTCGGACTCCCGCCGGAGATCGTGGCTGCCATTCACGCCGCACCCTCCACGACTGTCGTCGCCGCGGAATCATAAGCCATGGACGAAACCCCCCGTCGCCCTGTGCAGATGGTGTTTGGCAAGATCGATGACATCGCCAGCCGCGTAGCCGCGGCGGTGGACGGCGCGCGAAGGTTCCTCTTCGCGTTCCAGGAGCCGGAAGGATACTGGTCCGGCGAGCTCGAAGCCGACACGACCCTCGAATCCGATTACATCCTGCTGCATACCCTTTTGGGAACGCGCGATGAAGTGCGCCTGCAGAAGACCGCACGTGAGATCCTGCGCCATCAAAATGAAGACGGCGGCTGGCCGATCTACTACGGTGGACCATCGAACGTTAGCGCTACGGTTAAGGCCTATTTTGGGCTGAAGCTCACAGGCTATAAGACGGACGATCCCGTTTTGGTACGAGCGCGAGAGTGCATCGAGAGTCTCGGCGGGGTCACTGCGGTCAACACCTTCACCAAGATCTATCTGTGCTTCCTCGGCCAGTACGACTACGACGCAGTGCCAGCGATTCCACCGGAGATCGTACTGTTCCCGAATTGGTTCTGGTTCAACATCTACGAGATTTCGTCGTGGTCCCGCGGCATTCTCGTGCCGCTCTCGATCGCCTACGCCAAGAAACCCTTTAAGAAGATTCCCGATGAGATGGGAATTGAGGAACTCTTCCCTGCCGGCCGTCACAACACGGATCTTCATCTGAAGTGGAGCGAGAAACTCATCAGTTGGCGCAATTTCTTTCTCGTGCTCGACCGTCTCACACACTGGTTCGAGCGTGTACATGTGCGTCCGCTGCGTTCGATCGCGCTCAAGAAGGCCGAGAAGTGGATGCTCGAACGCATGGAGATGAGCGACGGTCTGGCGGCCATTTATCCGGCGATCATGAACTCCATCATCGCGCTGCGCTGCCTGGGATATTCGACCGATGATCCCCAGGTAATTCGCGCCATAGACGAATTCGAGGCGTTGGGTATCGAAGAAGAAGATACCTTCCGCATGGCGCCCTGCAAGTCTCCCGTTTGGGACACGGCTTATGCCGCGTTCGCTCTCGGCGAAGCTGGTCTGCCGCCCACCGATTCGCGCATGGTTGCCGTCGGTGAGTGGTTGCTGCAGAAGCAGGTGACACATAAAGGAGACTGGGCGGTCAAAGTTAAGAATGCCGCTCCTGCCGGCTGGTACTTCGAGTTCAATAACGAGTTTTATCCCGACGTCGATGATACGGCGATGGTCGCTCTTGGACTGAGCAAGATTCAGGTTCCGAACGAGCGCTACCAGCACGAATCAGTGCAGCGCGCGATTGACTGGATCTTCGCCATGCAGTGCAAGAATGGCGGCTGGGCTTCGTTCGACAAAGACAATGACAAGATGGTCTTTCAAAACATCCCGTTCGCCGATCACAATGCCATGCTCGATCCCGCGAGCGTGGACATCACTGGCAGGATCCTTGAATGTCTGGCAGCTTACGGATATACCCAGAACGATGCTCGAGTGAGGCGAGCGATTGAGTTCCTTAAACGGGAACAAGAGCCTGACGGTTCGTGGTTTGGACGTTGGGGAGTGAACTACATCTACGGCACAATGCTGGTTCTGCGCGGACTCGAGGCCATGGGTATTGATAATCACGAGCCATGCATTCAGCAGGCCGCGGAGTGGCTGCGCATGTACCAGAATCCCGATGGCGGATGGGGCGAGAGCTGCATGTCCTACGACGAGCCCACAACGAAGGGAATTGGCGCCAGCACGCCGTCGCAAACTGCATGGGCCGTTATGGGATTGCTCGCAGCAGGTGACACGCGCAGCGACGCCGTAGCTCGCGGGATTGCCTGTTTGCTGCGCACGCAGCGCAAGGATGGTGGATGGGATGAGCCTGAATACACTGGAACCGGCTTTCCTCGAGTGTTTTACCTCGCGTACCACTTGTATCGGGCTTATTTCCCGCTAATCGCCTTGACGGCATATGGGAAAACAGTGAGCACGGAACGACTGCAAATGGAATCGTTGCTGTCATAAAGAATTCTGAGCCGGCGCCGCAGGCGCGGAATTCTCGTAGGCCAGTCCCCTAAGGGCTGGGTTGAGACAGAAACAACCGAGCTCCGAAGGAGCGGCATTCGAGGCTTTTCTGGCGGCGATGCAAAAGATATTTCGGTGAGCGATAGATTCGCCGGGAACTTGAGGGAATTTTGCCGGGACCAATCTCACAGATGTGGACGGTTTCAACTTACGTCCTGAAACAGAGGCTGTCAGGGCGCAAGCGCTATCCGCTCGTCCTCATGCTCGAACCGCTCTTCCGCTGCAATCTTGCCTGTGCCGGATGCGGCAAGATTCAGTATCCCCCGCACATTCTCAAGCAGCAGCTCACGCCGGAGGAGTGCTTCCGCGCGGTTGACGAATGCGGAGCGCCGGTCGTCAGTATCCCCGGGGGCGAGCCGCTCATGCATACAGAGATCGACAAGATCGTCGAGGGACTGGTCGCTCGCAGGAAGTACATTTATCTCTGCACCAATGCTCTGCTGCTGAAAGAAAAACTCGATCTCTTTAAGCCAAGCAAGTACCTGACATTCTCAGTACATGTCGATGGACAACGCGAGCACCACGACTTTTCTGTCTGCCGCGAGGGTGGGTACGAATTGGCAATCGAAGGCATTCGTGAGGCGATCCGTCGCGGATTCCGCATCACCACCAATACCACACTCTTCGACGGCGCCGATCCGAACAGCGTCCGCGCGCATTTCGACGAGATGATGGATCTCGGCGTGGAGAGCATGATGCTTTCACCCGGCTACTCATACGACAAGGCGCCTGATCAAAAGCATTTTCTCGGACGCGCTCGCACCCGTCGCCTGTTTCGCGCAATTCTGTCGAACCGTAGGAAGAGCTGGCGGTTTAATCAGTCGCCGCTATTCCTTGAGTTCCTGATGGGCAAACAGCATTACGCCTGCACGCCATGGGGAATGCCGACATTCAACATCTTCGGCTGGCAGAAGCCTTGCTACCTGCTGCAGGACGGCTATGCCGATACATTTCAGGAATTGATGGAAGCCACGGAGTGGCATAACTACGGTACCGAATCGGGAAATCAGCGCTGCGCGAACTGCATGGTACACAGCGGGTACGAAGCCTCTGCCGTGAACGATACGTTCAATTCCCTCGCCGGATTTGTGCGCACGATTCGGGCCACTTTCTCGCACTACGACGACAAGAGCGCACTCAAGCTGCTGGAGGAGTCGGTGCGTCCCGTGCATGCCTTTAATTCTCTGGTCCAAATTGAAACTGGCAGCCGCGAACTTGAAGGGACTCGGGCATGAACGAAGTATCCCAATCCACGGTTGCTGCGCAGCACCTGCCTGCCAATCCTGACTCGCTCGAAGTAGCTCCGGGAACATCCCACGAGCGCCTCGAAGGCTGGATTCCCCAACTCGCAAATGAAAACGATGTCCGCCTGGCACTGGAAAAGGCTTTCGATTACCGCGGCGATATCGCGATTACGCGCAAAGATGGCAGCAAGGTGGAAGGCTACATCTTCGATCGTCGCACGGGGAACGACCTTTCCGAGTCCTTCGTTAGAGTGATCCCCAGCAACGCTCGTGAAAAACTCTCCATTCCCTATTCTGATATTGCCGCACTCAAATTCAGCGACCGCGATCCTGCAGCGGGCAAGAGCTTTGAAGCCTGGGTCAAGAAATATTGGGAAAAGAGAGCTGCTGGAGAAAAGAATATCCAGATCACGCCCGAAGCCCTGGAGTAGGAGAAGCTCTCTAGCTTGCCAAAACGGGAAAACAGTCTGCCCATTATGGACTTCGGATTTCTTTGGACAGGCGAGCTTATTTTTTTCCAAATCAGTCTGAGTAACGCTCGCCAGTTACGACCCCTTCGGCATCCCATCAGCTGGAGCACGAAATGCGACCTGTTGAACAGCTCTATAAGATTTTCTGTGCGCGAATGGCACAGCTATTGGAAGGCGAAGCGAATGCTTACGCGCGACACCCAGCGTTACAGGACGCAGATCAACAAATTATTCGGTCACTTCGTGAGAACTGTCGCCAATGGAAGCACCAGATTGAAAAGCTGGATCGCGCATATTCCAGCCGACGGCTCGATCCTTCGTGACGGCGCTTGAGGTTTAATCGAGTCCGAGAAACTTGTTGATCCACTTCCGCACAATCTGGCGTGCTGGATCAGACTCCTGAAACTTGAGCCCCACCAGGGAGTCCTTCTGCCAACAGACCTCAGCTTCTATGGTCACGGCAGATTTTTCGGGCAGTGTGAATGCGAGCCGCAGCTTATCTGACAGGGAAGCCATGCGCGCCAGTTGGACGGACATACCTCCTCCGCTGATCTCTCGGGTGGAGCCAGACAGATCTCCTACCAGACTCGCAATGGATATCTCGATTACGAGTGGAATGCGGACATAGCGACGCAGTTCGTTCAGCAACAACGAACAAGTAGAGCGAGCAACGTGCACCGCGTTGCTACGCTCTACGGGAGACTCAATCAGAGTATTGATCCCAAATTTGGAAAAGCGCCGCACATCACTCTCTCGCGGCAAGATCCCATACAGGAGCATTCTGTGGTTAGACCGTGAGGACCGCACTGCTTCGAGAACGGCGGGTGCGTGCTCGTCCAGCAGCACGACGCATCCCTGGAACTGCTCCATCCCAAGGCGCCGGGGAAACTCTTCGGCTATTGGAACTGCCTGAACGCCATATTGGGCAAAGGCTCTCGTTAAGGTCTCGGTTGACGAAGCATCGAGCTGTACTAGAGCTACTTTGGGGACAGCATGGGCGCTGGATCGGGGAACGGGAGCTGAGCTCATTGTGATTACCGGAGAAGTGCCCTCGCAGTACCAATGATTGTTACTTCAGGGGAATTCGACAAGGTCACGAGGGTAACCTGTTTTAGGTATGGTGTGATCATGAGCATCTTGGTCGACGCTGCGACACAGCCGTCTTTTGCTGGTGGCGCGACCAAACGATCTTGGCAGTCCCTGGCTGCGCAACATCGGAAACCGCAATGAGGGCTGAGAGTTAGGCACCCTTAAAATTTATGACGATCTTCAGTCGCTCGTTGGACTATCGGCGGTTGGCGTAAGGAACGACGAGTTTTCCCGATGTGAGACGACACCTTTGTCATAGAGGAGGACTTTCTTGTGCGGTCCCCCAACTAACACGCCCACAATCGTGCCAACCGCGGCGCCTAAAGTTGCACCAATGGCTGCGCCTTCGCCGCGGCTGAAGCTGATGATGCAGGCATCGCACGGTTGCGTGCCGATGGCGCCGACGGCGGCTCCGCTACCGGCGCCGATTACGAGACCAGCTAGCGCTCCTCCTTTGCGGGACCGGCTACCTCGGAGGTACACCTTTCGGACATCATCATGCGAGATCACGACAATCCTGCCTCCGTGCTGAATCAAGCTGAGTGAGACGAGTGAGATTTGCTCCAGTTGTCCAATTTCGGAGTGACCATTGTTATGCACAACGGCGATGCTTTTTCCTTGTGCCTGTTTAATAGCTTCCCAGGAAGCTGCAGTCTGTTGCGCGAATGCCGCTGGTGACATCACGGAAAACAGCAACGCAACAGCTAGCGAATTCGTACACATGACTAACACCTCCGTCTCTGAGAGCTGACGATTTGGGCGCTTCCTTGATTTCGGCCTCGTTTACGGCGTTATTGTCAGTGCCAGCTCCTTTGAGGTTCCGCCGCCGCAGCCGTCCTTCGGGGGTGGCGTGACTACAACTACCTTAGCAACGCCCGGCTGCGCGACATCAGATGGCTCAATCAGCGCCGAGAGTTCGTGTTCGCCCCCAATCATCGTAGTGCGCTGCTGGCCATTGATCATGAGGAACGACGCTGAGTGAAAGTCCTTGCCGGTTACCTGGAGCGCAAACTCGGGCGAACCAGCCTTCACTTCAGCCGGACTGATCGTGTTGAGAGTTGGCGCAGGAGTGCAGATCGACGGCAGCTGGAACCCTCCTGGCACACAAGCAGTCCAGGAAATAATGACAATGGCAATGGCGAAGAGCGTAGTCCATTGAAGTCCATCTAGACGTTGGCTGAGCATTTCCACCTCCCGTCGCCCATATGCGACAAATTTGCCCCGTAAAACATGATGGGCCGTTTACGTCCTCAGTTACTGCACGGTCAAAAGCGCCTGAATCATGCCGCTGCGTGATCCGAGCGGTAGCGGCCGCCTATGATTTCTCCGGAGCAGGTGACCCGGTTGGCGCAGCGCATCGCATATCCCGCCTTCGAGCTGCTGGTTAGCAGATCGCCGATGCGATCGCAGCTGCCTCCGCAGTCACCTTTACCGGAACTCGGCCAGCTAGAGCCAGGAGAGCGCGCTCATCGCCTGTGCCGGAGCTCGAAATTGATCTTTCCCTTTTCGAAATCCGGCAGCGGGGATCGGGCCCGTCGCCAGGCTGGAGTGCGCCAATCAGATTCTGAATTGCAGTCACAATGCTTTATCTCGCTCTACTATCTCTCAGCTCACCGGCGTCAATCTCGTTATGGAACTAATTCGCCTCCCTGCGGCTTGTTGGCCGCATTTGCGATCCACTTCGCGAGCGCAGCGAAGGCATTCAGCTTCAGCGTGGGATCGGCATCGGTGTACGCGCCCTGGGGAGCATTGGGATCATTGCCGAATGCGCAGTGCCCGAAACGATTCAGCGTCTGCTGAACTACCTGCCCTGATGCTCCTGCCTGGGCTGCGAGTCCGGCATAAATGCCTTCGTGGAAATTCGGCACCCTGGGATCTCGAACGGTATGGAGCGTCAGCATCGGAATCTGCAGATTGCCCGTCGGGTCGTAATACTTCTGAACAAAGTTCACGGCTTGTGGATCAGAGGCAAATCGCTCGATACCGGCGTTTAGCGCCGCATCTGTGTAAGTCGCATCATTGAACGTGCCGCTATAGTTGAAGAGCGTATTGTCATAAGGAATGCCGCCGTGCGTTCGCTCCAGCAGATCTGTATCAAAGCGAACGCTGAAACCCACGCCTTCCAGCGCGGTTTGAATGATCTCAGCGGGACTAATGGCATCCAGCTTGGCTACCCTCGCAAATTGCAAGGTCTTGAAGTCTTGTTGAGGAGTGAATCCGTTCAGCAGCGCGAAGTATGCTGAGAGGAAGATCGGGCGGGGTGGAGCGGGGTTGAAGTCGAGCAATGGAGTATGGAACGCATCTCCAGGAACGGCACCCGGGAAGAAATAATCGAAAGCTGCTCTTTCATCTGCCAGGTATTTGATCTCAGGCGTGCCACCACCAATGGCTCCGCACAGGGACAGTACTCCGTCATACTGCGACGGGTACTGCTCGGCCAATTTAACGACTACCAGTCCGCCCAGCGACTTGCCAATCAGGATGGTACGGTTTGGTTTTCCGAATTGGGATACGAAAATTCCCTTGAGCTGGTGTGTGCGTTGCACACCGTCCTTGACGGCGTATCCATTGGTCGACCAGCTTGAGGAAGCGACCGCATACCCAAGAGCGACCATTCCGTCGCGGAAGGGGGCAAAGTCGCTGTCCTGGCTGGGTACCACCAGCGGTTCCTGGGGATCGTTGATGCCATGGGCATATAGGACCAAGTCCCCATTCCACTGTGCCGGCACGGCGATCTCATAGGATGAACCGTCTTGACCATTACCAGTGATAATCTGCTGCCCCGCCGCAAAGCCTCTCAGGACCATGACCATTGCGGTTATGAGCAGCCATCCATAAATCTGCACGTTCTTCCTGTGTCGCTGCATCTCTGCTCTCCTTTTTTTGCTCGAACCAATTTCGGTCCGGCACGCAGAACGTACTTCGAACGAAGTCGCGTCTCAAGCGGCAAAGGACGGTCAGGGAATGCTGCCGCGTGTTGTCGCGGAATGTGTACCTCTGCCGTAGAGCAATGACCGGCAAGACACGCCCGCCGGGAAAGTTGGGAATTCACCTTAAGCCGCACTAGCCCTGCCAATGTGAAGAGCCTGTGGCGTTTGCCGCCAAATGTCGTTTTTTGTCGTGTCAGTTAATCCTTTCCGGCATACAATCGACACCATTTCCGCAACAATATGGCGCCTAACATCATCACCGAGCGCTTCGACTCCTGGAAAGAGATCGCCCTTTATCTGAATAAAGATGTGAGGACGGTCCAACGCTGGGAGAAAAAAGGCCTGCCGATCCATCGCCAGCGGCAGACGGGGGCGATCTTTGCTTTCAAAGCGGAAATCGATATCTGGATGACGTCCGAGGGAGCATTTCTCGAGAGCGACGCGTCTGAGGTCGAAGCTCCTCCGGCTCAGCCCGCAAATGGGTTGGATTCCTTGAAACAACGGCCCTTCGATGATGTGGAAGTAGAAATAAAAGAGATTGATACTCCGATCGATGAGGAGCCTTCCAAACGCAAGAAAGCTCTCACCCTTGCCGCAGCCCTGTTAATCGTTGCCATCGGCACTTTCCTGATTTGGAAGTGGATCTCCACTGCGACAATTCCGCTCCCCGCCCGTGTACTGGTCCTTCCCTTCGAGAACCTTAGTGACGACCCAAAGCTGGACTATCTCGCGCGCGGCATCTCGGATGATGTGATCTCCTCCCTGGCCCAATTGCAGTCGTCCAAAATTAGCGTTGTTGAACGCGTTACCGCTGCTCGTTACGAACAGAAGACGGTTGATCAGATCGGGCGCGACTTGCGTATCGATTTCGTAACCAAAGGAACGGTAAAACGGCAGGTCGATCGTGTCCGTATCAACGTGCAGCTTGTTCAAGTTTCGGATCAAACAGAGGTTTGGGCGAACAGTTACGACGACGAGATACAGAGCATTCCGAGTGCCTCGTCGAGAATCGCCGCGGACCTGGAGCACAAGCTTTCAGATCTGCTTACGCCTCATCAAAAATCGAGCAACACGTCATCGCCGCCGCGACAGGCAAGAATCGGGACGAAGAACTCACAAGCCTACGACGACTTTCTCCATGGTCGATATTTCTGGAGCAAGCGCGGCGTCGCCAGCATGGGAAAAGGGATGAACTACTTCAAGCTGGCGATAACCGAGGACCCCAACTTTGCCGCTGCATATGCCGGACTCGCTGACGGTTTGGCTCTCCTTGGCTCCGCCCAATCTGGTGTCCTGCCGCCGACAAAGGCTTTCCCGGAAGCGAAAGCGGCGGCGGAAAAAGCGCTCAGTCTCGATGATTCATTGGCTGAAGCTCACACTTCACTTGCGTACATCTCGCTCGTTTACGACCACCATCTTGGCAGGGCGAAGCAGGAGTTCGATCGCGCCATCCAGCTAGATCCCTCGTATGCCACCGCACATCAGTGGCTCGGCCTTTACTACTACGCGATCGGAGATACCAAGAGCGCGATCGCTACTGTGACTCGAGCCAAAGAACAGGATTCGCTTTCCCTCGCGGTAAACATCGCGCTGGCCGAGGCTTACTATTTCGCGCGCGATTACGCCCACGCCGCCGATCAGGCGAAGGCAGCGCTTGAATTGGATCCATCCTCTGCTCTTGCGCACTACAATCTGGGACGCGCGTACCTGATGGAGGAGCGCAATGCTGACGCAATCTCGGAGTTTCAGCAGGCCAGGGCGAATTCTCCCAATGCCGCCACACTTGCGCCAGTAGGCTATGCCTATGCTCGTTCTGGCAATACAAAACAGGCGCAGCAGTACCTGGACCAGCTCACCCAACTCTCGAGGACTGAGTACGTCCCGGCCATCTACTTCGCATGGATCTACACCGGCATGAAGGACAAAGATCAGGCCTTCCGATGGCTGAACAAAGCCCTGACTGAACGTTGCGACTACCTCGTGTTCGTGAACCAGGACCCAATGGCCGACGTGCTCCGCGATGACGCCAGGTTCAAAGATCTCTTGAGTCGCCTCGGAATCGAATCACAAAGGTAGCTCACCTTCGACGCTGCGCCGACTCTCGCATCGCATTCATACGCCTAGACGCATCCTTTGCTGCTCGCCCGATTCCCTGCCTCAGGAAAAGGGCAGGAAATTTCTCCGTGCAGAATCTTTTGATTCTGGAACCCGCATGAATACCGACGATTCGCGAGTATCAGGAATTCTGAAGGATATGCTGACGGTGGGAAAAATTGGCTGAGAGGCAATCGGCTGGAGCATTTCGACGTCAGTACCGTCTGCTGTGGAGTCATAAAGACCCATCCATTTGCAACCGCGAAAGTGCTAGTGCACCGAATTTTGGCAGCAACGCGGTGGCGCATCTTGGCGTCGTATTTACTGAAAGGCAGAAGCGCCAGGAAAACAGAGCCGCAAACGCTCGGGCTCACTTCTTCTTCTTCGAAATCAGCAACAAACGATTTTCTGATTTTCTTTTGAGGCATGCGATGTCGGTCCCCCCACTGATCGACGCCAGGAAGGCCGCTTGCGAACTTGAAAAGCTGAGGCTTCTTTCGGCGCGCTTAAATCGTGAATTATTCGAGCAATGCTGTCAGTTGCAGCATGATGCAAGGTCTGTGGATCTTGAGTTGCTCGCCAGCCTCTCTGGACGTGCGAGAGAAGCCGAACGGCGTAAGCGGGTGCTGGAAGACCTGCTGGATCTTCAGGCGAACTTTGCAGCAGTAGCCAGTCAGAAGCAATAAATCTGGAACATAACACCAAAGGCCTGCCGAGAGGCTGCCGGCGGTCCCTCTAGGTCCCTTATTATTCTGGCGCTTAACTCATTTGGTTCCTTAATCAGCTACTGAGTCAGGAGCTACCACCGGCCGAATTGATAAACCAAACGCCCTCTCTGGCAGTAAACCTCCTCGCTGTGCCTGTCCGCTACCCCCGATTCACTGTCCTAAGTGGTATGCCTCGCGCGTTTTAGGGCTGACTTACGAAAGGGCTCGGTCTTCTTTCCGTCCAATGTGCATCAATACCACTACGGATTGTGATCGGCCTTTGCGAGAAGCACAGTATGTCGCCGGGAGCACCAAGGTACATGTACGAAAATCCGAAGAAAACGGGATAAAACCCGGAAGAAACACGGAACTCTCCCTTGACACACCCCGGAGCAACCGGGGTATAACACGCCTACCTTAAGTTTCCCCCCCGAGAAAGCAGAGGACTCTTCCTCTTCAGGCCCCAGTCCGATGAGGCAATTCCCGTGGAGTTCGATTCAGGGAAGCAACATTCGTGGAAAGGTCTAGGCATTTATGGGTGCAGATTCGCGTGAAGTGATGAATATTCGCCAGGCTTCGCAGTACCTGGGCGTTAGTCCCGACACGCTCTACAAATACGTTTACGAAGAGAAAATCCCGGCTTTCAAACTGGGCAACCGCTGGAAATTCAAGAAGACGATTCTCGACCAGTGGATGGAAGAGAAGAGCTCAGTCGGGGAAGCGAAGAGCACGACTAAGAAGAGGCCGCGGGCCGCACGGGCCGCCATCGGCCAATAGCGAGGCAAAGAATGTTCGGATTTGGATCGTCGAGAACAATTGTTGGGTTGGATATCGGCTCCAGCAGCATTAAGGCCGTTGAGCTGAAGAAGGTCAAGGGCGAGATCCAGGTGGCTCACCTGGGTATGGAGCGGCTCGGCTCGGACATCGTGGTGGACTCCATGATCGTCGACTCAGGCAGCGTCTCGAGCGCTATCTCCAAGCTCTTCTCCGAGCGCAAGTTCGGGTCGAAGCTGGTCGCGACCGCGGTTAGCGGTCACTCGGTAATCGTAAAGAAGATCTCGATGCAGACCGTGCCCGAAAGCGAAGTGCCTGAGCTCCTGCAGACGGAAGCTGCGCAGTACATCCCGTTCGACATGAACGACGTGAACATCGACTACCAGGTGCTCTCGGAGAATGCCAATGAGCCGCAGATGGACGTACTGCTGGCGGCAGTGAAGAAAGACAAGATCCTTAACTACACGAACGTTCTTTCGCTCTCTGGGAAAATTCCCGAAGTGGTCGATATCGACGCCTTCGCTCTGCAGAACTGCTACGAGTACAACTACGAGCCCTCCCCCACTTCTACCGTTGCGTTGCTGAACATTGGCGCGAGTGTGATGAACATCAACATCGTCAAGGGCAGCACGCCGTTGTTTACGCGCGATGTCAGTGTTGGCGGCAATCAGTACACGGACTCGCTGCAGAAAGAGCTCGATCTCAGCTTTGACGATGCTGAAGCTCTGAAGATGGGAGAGACGATCGGGAAGGTGAGTCCCGATGCAAAGCTTCCCATATTGAAGCAGGTGACGGAAATCATCGTTCTCGAAATCCAGAAGACGTTTGATTTCTTCCGTGCTACAGCAGCGGGGTCGCACATTGAAAAGATTTATCTCGCGGGCGGTTCCTCAGCAGTTCCCGGTCTGACAGAGGCTTTGCGCCAGGAATTTTCGATGCCGGTGGAGATCCTGAATCCGTTCCAGCGCATTCAGGCGAATGGCGCTGGAGATTTTGTTGGGGAGAACGCGGGGCAGCTCGCAGTGGCCGTGGGACTCGCCCTTAGGAGTTTTGAGTCGCTATGATTCGCATCAACCTTCTTGGCAAATCGAAACCGAAAAGCAGACGTTCCGCGATGGCAACAACGGCCATCGAATTCGAGAGTGGAGGCTCGCCGAATTCTTCGAATGCAATGGCGGCCATCATCGTTCTTGCCATCACCGTCGGCTCGATCTGGTGGTATCAAACTCAACTGAACAACCAGGCGCTCGAGATCAAGAAGCAAATGGATGCTGCTCAGCGGGAGGCACAGCAACTGGCGCAGACTAAGGCTCGATTCGAGCAGCGTCAGGCAGTCAGAGACGAGTACGAACAACGCGTCAAGATTATCGATTCGCTGCGCGCCAGCCAGTCAGGTCCGGTCGACTTACTGACAACCGTCAGCGCCACCGTGAACAACACCGATGAAGTGTGGCTCGTTGCCATGAGCGACGCTGGAAACAATGTGAATGTGGAGGGTACAGCGCTGAGTTCCAATGCGGTGGCCAACCTGATGACGAATCTGATGAAGACCGGATATTTCAAGACGGTCGAAATCAAGGAAGCCTATCAGGATGAGGCAGAGAAAAAACTGCAGGCATTCAATTTCAGCTTAATTTGCGAGAAGCTGCCGCCGAATGCAGCCGGAAAGAAGTCGTAGCGGCACGGAGAATCATCATGGAAAAATTCAATCAACTTCCATTCTTGGCACGCTTCGTGATCTTCGCGGTGGTGGGCGCCGCAATTTTTGCCGGCGCCTGGTACGGTCCAGTTCCAGGATTCGAGGCAATGCGCGCAGCGAACGATGCATCCATAGCGAAATTGAAAGTGCTGCAGGCAGAAAATGCGCGCATGAAACCTTATGAATCGCAGCTCAAGGAAATCGAGCTGCAGATCGAATCCTTGCAGCGGCAGATGGACCGGCAAAAGCAGATCGTTCCAGATCAGAAGACAGCGGACCAGTTCATGCGTGACTTGCAACAGAACGCTCAGCAGGCGGGAGTTGAGATTCGCGATTATCTGGCGAAGCCCATTGTGGCCAAGCAGTACTACACCGAAGTTCCGTTCGATTTGGAACTCGATGGGCCGTATTTCGCCATGTTGAAATTCTTCGAGCGCGTAGGAACCAGCGAACGAATCATCAACGTTGACAATCTGCGCATGGCCGGAATTCAAAGTAAACAATCTGCTGTGAGACGGAAGTATGACTATGCTCCCGGGGAAACCGTAACAGTTTCCTGCACGGCGAAGACTTTCTTCAGCTCTCCGTCTAAGCCTGCGCCAGCCGCGCCTGCAGCGACGGCAGCGGCTTCCGGTCAGGCGCCGGGAAAGAAAGCGAGCTAAACAACGAGGAGACACATGAAAGTCACAGCTCACATTGTTGCGACTGCACTTCTGGCAGGAGCGCTAGCTGCCCAGACGGCTCCCGCTTCTCAGACGGTACAGCCGAATCCTCCTCAAATACAGGCGCCAAAGAAGGATGCAGGCGCGACGAAGTCTCCAGCCAAGAATCCATTCAAGCCAAAGGCGAAGTCCGCGCAGCCCCCCACGCAACCGGCAAAGACGCAAGGCAAGTCGGCTGCGCAGCCAACCCCAGCTCAACCCGCCAAAGCGCAAGCGAAAACTTCTACTCAGACTGCGAAAACACAGGCAAAAGCCGCTGCTCAACCAGCAAAGACGCAAGCTGCCAAGCCGCAGGCAAAGACGCCGGCGTCGCAAAAGGCAGCGCCGAAACAAGCCGCACCAGTGCAAGCCAAAGCCGCTCCGAAACCGGAAAACACCAAGCCTGCGGAAGTGAAGAAAGAGCCGTCCTCCGAAGTAGTTGAAAGCGCGCCGAGGAAACTGCCGAGTCCGGGCAAACGCGATCCCTTTGTGAGCCCACTGGCGTCGGGCGCTCACGGCCCGGGTGCGGGCTGCACAACGGGAAAGAAATGCCTGATCGTCGATCAGATCGTGCTCAAAGGCATCGTGCAGATGAAGTCGGGAAATTTTGCACTGGTCGAGAACATCTCAAAACGGCCTTATGTGCTGCATGAACGTGATTCGCTGTTCAACGGTAGCGTTGTAAAGATCACCGGAGATAGCGTGGTGTTTAGAGAAGAGAGTAACGACATCCTCGGACGGCCCATCTCCAAGGAGGTTGTCAAGAAGGTTTCTGCCCCGGCGGTTTAGTAAGCGCGCAGGCATCAAGTATGTAAGAGTGCTTTCATGTCCCAGTGCGGACTCTGGAAGCGGAACCAAGTTAGTACACATAGATGGATCCTGCCTGTGAATCGCACGAAGGCTCGCGTCGGGTTTCAAAGCAGTTGCAGCAAATCCGCTTGAGAGTGGAGTCCGGCCAAAGTTCCTGGGATGGTAGTAACCGCGTGCTTCATAACCTGGATTGCGCGGTGGGCAAATTCCAAAAGCGGTAGCAGGTCCTAAATGGGAATGTGATTCCTGGGCCTTCAATCCGCGCCGCGTTCGGTAGAAATATCGGACCGTGAGGAGAGATAGAGATGAGGCTGAAGCAACTTCTGAGTGTGGCGCTGGCGGTTCCCTTGCTGACCGCGCTTGCCGCTGCCGATTCGCGGTTGACGGACATCAGCGTTCAAAGTAATGGCAACGCTGCTGTCGTCACCATCCGCGCGAATGGCGCTCTTACTCACAACGAATATAGGCCAGTCGACAACTTATTGCTGGTCGATTTCCCCGGCGTAGATGTCGGCACACTCGACACTAATACTCATACCGTCAGCATTCCCGGAATCAGCTCATATCAGGTCCACTCCTACAAAGCCGCCAATGGAAGCCAGATCGCCCGAGTTGAGTTGACTCTCGCTTCACATGCCAGCGTACAGCTGTCCAACGAACAGAATGCAGTGCTGGTGTCAGTGAGTACCGACTCGCTGCCAATAGCTTCGACAGATAAAGCTGGAGAAACTGCAAGCACAAGCTTCTCGCGCCCTTCCCCAGTGAAACCCGCAGCAATGTACGCGAATGCACCAGTTGCGCGGGTCCGGGGAATCTCGGTGGTTCGCGGACACGAGGGCACGAATGTAGAAATTCGAATCAGTGGAGTCCTCACGCCGAAGGTGTTGACTCTGAAGTCGCCGGATCGCCTGGTGATCGACCTTCCCAACGCCGTACCAGAATCACGTCCGCATAACATTCCTGTACACGCCGCCGATGTGAACATGGTGCGGATGTCGCAGTATCAAGCCGAGCCGCCTACGACGCGCGTAGTACTGGATCTGAAATCGCCGCAAGATTTTCAGCTCGCGAATCTAAGCGACAAGCTAGTGGTTAAGCTCCGGCCGCTGGCGGCTCGAGGAGCGGCTTTGGCGGATGGCAGCATGCCTTCTATGCCGGGCACGGTCACATCCAGTCGTCGCAGTAACGGGACATCCGCCACTGCTGCAGTGAAGCCACAGGCTCAGGACTTTGTGGTCGTACAGCCGCAGTATCACGAAGTAACTCGAGAGCAGCAGCCGGCGCAGGAGAAAACAGCCACTGAGCGGGCTTCAGAGGCAGCTAAAATTCTGGGTGCTGCGCCTCAGGTCGAAATTCCTCTTTCTGCAGGTCCGAGTCACGCCGAGATAAAGCCGCAGGTGCTGCAAGCTGCAATGATGCAAGCAGCGCAGCCCAGTGGCGGTCAGGCAATGGCGGCAGCGGCGGCAACTCAGAATTGCAACACAGGTCGTTACACCGGCGAGCCCATTTCGGTAAATCTGAAGGACGTCGATCTTAAAGACTTCTTCCGCCTGATTCATGAAATCAGCGGGCTGAACGTAGTTCTGGATCCCGGTGTCAATGGAACCTTGACAATCGTGCTTGATGACGTACCTTGGGACCAGGCGCTCGCCATCGTGCTGCAGAATAATGGGCTGCAATGCCAGTTGAACGGCAACGTGCTGCGTATCGCGCTACCCGACACTTTGCGCAGGGAAGCCGACGCTCTGCGTGCAACGCAGGAAGCTCAAGCACTGGCCGTTGATCGCGTCACAGTCACCCGTTATCTAAGCTATGCATCGGCCAAGACCATTGTCCCGACTTTAAAGGCATTCCTCTCCAAGCGCGGCGACATCATAGCCGACGATCGCACGAATTCGCTGATTATCCAAGATATCCCGAGCGTAATCCCGGGACTCGATCGGCTGGTAAAGGAACTCGATCGTAAGACACAGCAGGTTGAAATCGAGGCTCGCGTCGTGGCTGCTACACGCAGCTTCGCACGCGATCTTGGAGCTCAGGTTGGATTTGGGTACGGAAACAACGTCTCGGCTGTGGGCGGGGCCGGCATAGTGGGATCGTCGCCACTTCAGGCCACGGGAATCACTGCGCCGAAATACATCATCGTTGGAGGCAACCAGATTCCACTGTTCAGCAACTTTCCAGCAGTGGGCGCAACCACTGGCCTAAGCTTCATCAACGCCACGAACAATTACCGGCTTGATGTGATTCTTACAGCTGCAGAAGACCGTGGGTTGATCAAGATTCTCTCGCGTCCGCGAGTCGTCACTCAAAGCAACATTCAAGCGCTCGTTCGTCAAGGCGTCCGCATTCCGGTTGTGACTGCAGCGCAATTGGGTGGTCCGCCTACGACCACATATGTGGATGCATTCCTCCGGCTGCAAGTCCAGCCGCAGATTACCTCTGACAATACGATCTTCCTGAACGTTGATGTGGAGAACACCACTCCGAACTTCGGACAGCAGGTTGCCGGCAATCCTGAGCTGATCACGCAACAGGCGACCACGCAGGTACTCGTATCAGACGGTGGAACGGTCGTAATCGGCGGCGTGATCCAGACCGCAGATACCATCTCCCGCCAGCAAGTTCCTCTGCTTGGGGATCTTCCGATATTGGGAAATCTGTTCAAGCGGAAGGCAGTCAGCACCTCGACCCAGGAACTGATCTTCTTCATTACGCCAAGAATCCTTCAGTCCTAAACCTGGGCAGCTCGTTCGCCGAGGGCCTCCGGTACAGTACTGGAGGCCCGATGTTTTGTGGTCACGCCATCCATCAAATGAACCATCTTGCTCGCCTGAAAAAGCTCCAGACTCAACTCGAGCGCGACCGTCTAGATGCTGTCTTTATACTGCACGGCGCAAATATTCGATACTTATGCGGATTCACCGGGAGTTCCGGCGTCCTGAGCTGTTGCCGCGGAGACTGGGAGTTCTTCACGGACGGACGTTATACGGAGCAAGCGAAGAAGCAGGTCAAAGGCGCAAGAATACGAGTAGACGCCGTTCCTCCGATTGCAAGTGCTGCCCGATTGATGGGAGCGAAGCTTAAGCGGAGTCGGAGTGTCTCCCGCATTGCAATCGAGCGCGAACACGTAACTCTGGCGATGGAGGCACGGCTAAGCTCCGAACTGGAACGAGTCGCGTCGAAATCTCGCTTCCGAATGATCGAGACCGTCGGGTTGGTGGAGCGGCTCAGAATAAAAAAGGATGAGAACGAACTCGATCAAATCCGTAAGTCGGTCAATCTTGCCTCCAGCGTATTTCCCGAGGTCCTGAGGGTACTCAAGCCTGGAGAAACAGAAAATTCTCTCGCGGCGGAGGTCGAGTATCTCGCGCGCCGAGCGGGTGCGGAAAAGATGAGTTTTGACACGATCGTTGCGTCAGGCTCTCGTTCCGCGTTGCCACATGCGCGACCGAGCTTGGCCCGAATCGGACGCGGGTTCGTCGTCCTCGACTATGGTGTTATAGTAGGCGGTTATTGTTCAGACATGACGCGCACCGTATGGCTGGGTCGCGCGGATAGGGCGATGCGAAACCTGTATGCGGCAGTGCTTGAAGCGCAGCTTGCAGGAATTGCCGCCGTTCGCTCCGGGGTAGAAGCCCAACAAGTAGACGCGGCCGCACGGAAGATATTGCGCGGGCACAAACTGGATAAATATTTTACCCACTCGCTGGGACACGGGGTGGGAATTGAGATTCACGAGTCTCCACGTTTGGCAAAGGGCGAAATGCAGAAGCTGGAGGCTGGAATGGTGATAACCATCGAACCAGGAGTTTACGTTGCCGGTAAGGGAGGCGTGCGAATCGAAGACATGATCCTGGTCACCGACACTGGCTGTGAAGTGCTCACCCCGACATCGAAAGAACTCGTAATCCGCTGATCCCAGACTCCCACGAGAGCAAATGAATCAAAAAGAGCTTAGAGAGCTGATCGAGTTCCTAAAAGAGCAGGACATTGCCGAGTTCGAGCTGGAACGCGGTGATGTAAAGGTTCGGATCAAACGTGGAACAATAATTACGACGCCTGCACTACCGATTCATGCTTCCCCTGGGGTTACAACCTCTTTGCCGGCGGATATTCCAGCGCAGCCTCCCATTGGACACGCGGGAACAGCAAAGCCCGTGGCCGCCGAGGAAGGACTGCATGTAGTTAAGTCGCCCATTGTGGGAACCTTCTACGAGTCGCCATCACCTGGATCTCCACCTTTCGTGAAACCAGGCGATAAAGTCGATGCCGGACAGGTGCTTTGCATTATTGAAGCAATGAAACTGATGAACGAAATCGAGGCCGACGTAGGGGGTGAAATCGTGAAACGCTTAGTCAATAACGGACAACCGGTGGAATACGGACAGCCATTGTTCAGCATCCGCCCGCACTAGTCGGACGAGGCCTGCAGTCTTCGCATGTTCAATAAGATCCTAATCGCTAATCGCGGAGAAATCGCTCTTCGCGTCATTTGTGCCTGCAAGGAGCTCGGAATCCGAACCGTTGCGGTATACAGCGAGGCTGATCGCAATTCTCTTCATGTTCGGTTTGCAGATGAAGCTGTCTGCATTGGCCCTCCCCGTTCGGCTGAAAGCTATCTCAACATTCCTGCCGTGATTAGCGCAGCAGAAATCGCAAATGTCGAGGCCATCCATCCTGGATATGGCCTTCTAAGTGAGAACGCAAACTTCGCCGAAGTATGCGAAACTTCGCGTATCAAGTTCATCGGTCCTCCGCCGGAAGTCACGCGTCTGATGGGAGAAAAGGAAAAGGCGCGCATCGCGATGAAAAAGGCTGGTGTTCCAATTCTGCCCGGATCGGAGGGTGTCATTCAGAGTGAAGACGAGGCTCTCGAATGGGCGAAGCAAGTTGGATATCCCGTAATTCTGAAGGCATCTGCTGGCGGCGGCGGACGCGGAATGCGTGTGATTCGCAGCGCCGAAGAATTGCCCAGGCTTTTTCAGGCAGCGCACTCCGAAGCCGCGAACGCGTTTGGCAATGGCGACCTGTACATGGAGAAGTTCATCGAACGCCCCCGCCATATTGAGTTCCAGATTCTTGCTGACGAGCACGGCAAAGTGATGACGCTTGGTGAACGTGAATGCAGCATCCAGCGCCGGCATCAAAAACTGCTTGAAGAGTCGCCATCCACACGCGTGACTCCGAAATTGCGCAAGCAGATTAGTGAGAAATTAGAGTCATCGCTGACTGACATCGGGTATCAGAATGCTGGAACCATCGAGTTCCTGATGGATGAAGATGGCAGTTTGCACTTCATCGAAATGAATACTCGTATTCAAGTGGAACATCCAGTTACTGAAATGGTCACCGGAGTGGATCTAGTAAAAGCGCAAATACGAATCGCTTCTGGGGAGAAGCTGAGCGAAATCATTTCCGCTCCCATTGAGATGCGCGGTCATTCCATCGAGTGCCGAGTTAATGCTGAGCATCCCGAGAAATTCACTCCTTCGGCTGGCAAGATCACGGCCTTCAACACGCCCGGCGGTACTGGAGTGCGCGTCGATACAGCTGCGTATGCTGAAGGAGTAGTTCCTCCGTACTACGACTCACTGATCGCAAAATTGATCACTCACGGCAAAGACCGCGATGAGGCGATTGCTCGGATGTCTCGCGCGCTCGAGATGTTTATCGTAGAAGGGATCCACACGACCATTCCGCTACATCGACGAATCATGGAAAATCCGGACTTTCGCGCCGCCAACTTCGACACGAAGTTCATGGAGCGATTCCTGGAGAACAGTAGGAACGGAAGCGGCCGCTAACGTCGCCTGCTCCACTTTTTGACAACTACTCGCAAAGCTTCCTTGGAACTCCCGCGCTTCTATCCCATTCTGGTACCTTCGCGAATTGGCTCAGGAAGCATGGCAGAGAGTTGCGAATTTGCGCGCGAACTCGTCGCTGCAGGTGCGACGCTAATCCAATTGAGAGAAAAGCACGCATCGGGAAGGGAGATCCTCCGATTAGCTCGAGAGCTGCCAGGATGATGGTCCTCCCGAGGTAGCACGCCGAATCATTGGTTCGAAGGGCGTCTTGGGAGTCTCGACGCATAACATTCAGCAAGTGATCGTTGTGGACGAAAGCTCCGCGGACTATCTGGCAATCGGCCCCGTTTTCCCAACAACATCCAAGGACAATCCAAGCCCCGTAATCGGCTTGGCAGGCATTCAAGACGCTCGCGCCCGGAGCAGCAAGCCTCTCGTCGCAATCGGTGGAATCACCCTGCAGAACTGCCAGGCAGTTATCCAGGCAGGAGCTGACGCGGTAGCAGTAATCAGCGAGCTTCTCTCTGATCCCCGCAAAGTAACTGCGCAATTCCTGCTCAAAATGGCCAAATTGGGGTAAAACTATGAGGCAGTGACCACACCAACGCAGGTCCGCGTCCCAGCCCCCGAATCCTCTCAGTTTGTTCAAGGCATTAACCTTACCAGCGCTACCACTCTTGTCATTGGATCGATGATCGGGTCAGGCATTTTTATCGTCTCGGCCGATATAGGACGCCTAGTCGATTCACCAGCGCTGCTGATTGTCGCGTGGGTTGTTACTGGATTCATGACGGTTGTCGGCGCGCTGACTTATGGCGAACTCGCCGCCATGATGCCCAAGGCCGGCGGGCAATACGTATTCTTGCGCGAGTCTCTCGGACCGCTCTGGGGTTTTCTCTATGGCTGGTCGATGTTCGCAGTAATTCAAACCGGCACAATTGCCGCAGTCGGCGTCGCTTTCGGGAAGTTTATGGGCATGCTCTTCCCTGCTATTTCCGCGGACAAATGGATTTGGCATATCGGACATGTTCCGCAATGGCAGGTCGGGCCAATGGCGCTTGGAAACATGGATGTTGGCGTAAACAGCCAGAATCTTGTAGCCATTGCCATGGTTTTATTCCTTACCGCGATTAACGTTCTCGGTGTGAAGACTGGCGCAATTGTCCAAAACATCTTTACCTTTTCCAAAACTGCCGCCCTTTTCGGCCTCGTGCTGATCGGCGCAACGCTCGGGCGCAATGCTGAGGCAATTAGTCAAAACTTCAGACATTTCTGGCAAAACGCCTCGTTCAGTACGCTCCATCCAGTGCAGGTAGGAGTTGGCGGACCGATAGCTTTCGTGGGACTCTTTACGATCGTCGCTGTAGCGCAAGTAGGATCGCTGTTCTCTTCTGACGCTTGGAATAACGTCACCTTCACCGCCGCAGAGGTTGAGAATCCACGTCGCAATCTTCCTTTGTCCCTCGCACTCGGAACCGGTCTCGTCACAATTCTCTACATAGCAGCGAACTTCGTTTACCTCATGGTGCTGCCGCTGCACGGCAATCCGCATGGTACGACTGTACTGGCACACGGCATTCAATACGCGGCCGACGACCGAGTAGGAACGGCCGTGATGCAACAGGCTTTTGGAGCTTCGGGAGCGGTGCTGATGGCAATCGCCATCATGATCTCAACATTCGGTTGCAACAATGGACTGATCCTCGCGGGAGCGCGTATCTATTACGCGATGGCAAAGGATGGCCTCTTCTTCCGCTCAGTCGGAGGACTCCATCCCCGCTACAAGACGCCAGTAGCCTCACTCATAGTTCAGGCGCTCTGGACATGCTGCCTGTGCCTTTCAGGCAGCTATGGGCAACTGCTCGATCTGACAATGTTCGCTGTCATCATCTTCTATATTCTGACGATCGGCGGTCTCTTCGTTTTGCGGCGAACCCGGCCGGATGTACTGCGTCCTTATCGAGCCTTCGGGTACCCTGTTCTACCTGCCATTTACATCGTGATGGCGATCTTCATCGATGTCGTACTGTTGCGCTACAAACCGCAATACACATGGCCTGGACTGATCATTGTCCTACTCGGAATTCCCATATACCTATTCTGGTCACGAAGTGCCCGCGTCAATGGCAGTACGGTCCAATTAGAAGGCGAAGCAGGCTAACTCTCATATAGGAGAAACCAAGAATGCCGGATTTAATGGCGAAGAAGCCTCTGAACATCATTATGCAGGAGGCCCAAGAAGGCGGCGAACACAGTCTGCGGCGTGCGCTCGGTCCGACGAACCTGATTTCGCTTGGTATTGGAGCGATCATCGGAACAGGAATCTTCGTGCTCACCGGCACCGCGTCCGCGATGCATGCGGGGCCAGCAATCATTCTTTCGTTCTGCCTCGCGGCGTTAGCCTGCGTTTTCGCTGGGCTCTGCTACGCCGAGTTTGCCTCCATGATTCCAGTAGCCGGTTCGGCTTACACCTATGGCTATGCAACGTTGGGAGAGTTCGTAGCATGGATCATTGGCTGGGACCTGATCCTGGAATACGCTTTGGGAGCTGCGACCGTGGCCAGCGGATGGAGTGGTTACGTGCTCAGCCTGTTAGGTGATTTGGGCATTCGAGTCAGCCCAACTCTCGCAGGCGCTCCCGGTACAAAGTTCGTCTTCTACCATGACCATTGGGAGCGGCTCGCCGGCATTGCGAAGAAGCTTGCAATTGAACATATCGATCCCGCAACTCTGCCTAGCACAACATCCTCTTTTAATCTCTTCGGCTTTCTCGGCATTGCCCTCGTGACTGTGATTCTGGTGATCGGCATCAAGGAATCGGCCAATTTCAATTCGTTCATCGTCATCATCAAAATCTGCGTACTGCTGATTTTCCTCGCGCTCGGCGGAGCTTACGTCCTGAAGCATTGGGGCGAAGCCGTGGCCAATTGGACGCCGTTCTTACCGCCGAACGCTGGACACTACGGTGAGTATGGCATTTCGGGAATCGCAACCGCTGCCGGAATCATATTTTTTGCTTACATTGGTTTCGACGCAGTCTCCACTGCTGCGCAAGAGGCTAAGAACCCGGCGCGAGACATGCCTATCGGCATCCTCGGATCGCTGGCGATTTGCACCGTGCTATACATCCTTGTAGCTGTAGTGCTCACTGGACTTGTTAAGTATACAAACCTTGACGTGCCGGATCCGATAGCCATCGGTATCGACGTCACCGGAGTGCGCTGGGGAAGTATGGTGGTGAAGCTTGGTGCCATCTGCGGACTGAGCAGCACTATGGTGGTTATGTTGCTCGGTCAATCTCGCGTTTTCTTTTCTATGTCCAAAGATGGACTCCTACCAGGCTGGGCCAGCAAAGTTCATCCGCGCTTTCGCACCCCTTATCTCTCCACGATTTTCGTAGGCATCTGCGTCGCGTTGGCAGGCGCCCTCACCCCCATTGATGTACTTGGAGAAATGGTTTCGATTGGTACGTTGATGGCTTTCATCATCGTGTGCGCCGGCGTCTGGGTTCTGCGCGCGCGTGGCACAGAAGTGAAGCGGGCCTTCGTTACGCCATGGGTTCCATTCACTCCCATTATGGGTATTGTCATATCTGCGTACATGATGTACAGCCTCAAAACCGCGACCTGGATTCGACTGGTAGTGTGGCTGGTGATCGGCCTCATCATCTATTTCGCGTATAGCCGCAAAAACAGCAAAGTACAGCAGGGACATCCAGAAGAAGCACTAATTACGCGTTAGGCCTGAGAAACAAGGGAGCGCTGGGCGAGCTAGCCCGTCGCTCCTTTTTCTGCATTCCTTCCGACTGCTTGCTAGAATCCCTCCGGAATGGCGATCTCACCGGTTAGAAATCCGCTCAATGCATTCCGCCGGGTGCTCTGGATCGGTCTCGCGCTTTTGGTCCTTTCCGCAATTGGAACAATCGGTTTTCACTTCGTCGAGGGCTGGAGCTGGCTCGACAGCCTCTTCATGGTCGTTATCACGTTCAGCTCTATTGGCTATGAAGAGGTGCATCCACTGAGCCGAGCCGGCCGGGAGTTCACCATTGTTCTCATCGGTTGTGGAGCAGTCATGGTCGCGCTTGGCATCGGGACCCTGACGCAGGCTCTGTTAGAATTCGAGCTTCTTCAGTTCTTCGGCAGGCGCAGAGTGGAGCGGCAAATCGCTGGTCTTTCCGGACACTACATCATCTGCGGCGCCGGACGGGTAGGCCGCAGTGCAGCTCGCGAACTGGCTCGCAAGCCTGTACCGTTCGTGATCATCGAGAAAGATCAAACCAAAGCTGAGGGATTGCCGCACGAGTGGCTTGCAGTGATCGGCGATGCCACGCAGGAGAGCACGCTGATCGCAGCGCGCATCGACCGCGCCGCCGGCCTGGTGGCAGCAACTACTACGGATGCCAGCAATATTTTCATCGTCCTCAATGCGCGCAGTCTGAATCCGACGCTGAAAATCATCGCTCGCGCTAGTGAGGAAGAATCGGCTAAACACTTGGCCAAGGCTGGCGCGAATTCGGTAATCTCGCCGTACGCATTTGCTGGACATCAAATCGCCCAAGGGCTCCTTCGGCCCAATGTGGTTGATTTCCTGACTCTGACTACCGGCCGCGATGGCGGACACGAAATGGTCATCGAAGAAATTGCAGTGGCGGGCCGCTCTCCTCTTGCGGGAACTACCGTAGGAGAGTCAGGAATCCATCGCGATTACGGAATCATCATTCTGGCCATCAAGCACTCCGACGGCAACACTTCGTTCAATCCAGGAGCGCGCGACGAAATTCGACCGGGCGATTACTTTATCGCAATGGGAGAGCCTGCGAGCATGTCCAATCTCGAGCTGGCAGCCGGCAATCCGCAATGAAGATCGTTAGCGCCCCTGAAATGCAGGACATCGACCGGCTGACCACCGAGAGACACAAAATTCCATCTCTCACGTTAATGGAGAATGCCGGGAGTGCCGTCGCACGGTTTGTGTTACGGCAACACCCCAAGGCACAGCAGATCATCGTGATCTGCGGCAAGGGCAACAACGGTGGAGATGGATTCGTCGCAGCCCGCAAGCTTCATGAGGCCGGCAAGCAGGTGAAGGTTTTGCTCCTGGGAGCAATCGAAGACGTTAAAGGCGATGCAAGTGAGATGCTGAGGCTAATGCCGGTGCTCCCAACCGGATTGCGATCTCCGGAAAAAGTTACCAGCATTCGTCCATTATTGGACTCTGCCGACCTGATCCTCGATGCTGTTTTTGGAACGGGTTTTCACCCACCGCTTCCCGAGCTGGCCGCGAAGATATTCGAACACATTCAGCGCTCGAGTGTGCCAGTTGTTTCTGTGGACGTCCCCTCCGGGATCGACGCCGACTCCTTCACCGTCAATCAGTCAGCTGTCTGCAGAAGCAACGCCGTTGTCACTTTTACTGCACCCAAACCTGGAATCATTTTCACCGCACTGACGCGCGGACCGATTGTCGTAGCCGGTATCGGCTCCCCGGAAGAAGTCATTGAGTCGAAGCTCGGACTCGAGTGGAACTCTCCACCTTCTGTCCTCAGTAAAGAGCGTCCCCTGAATTCCAATAAGGGACTTTATGGTCATACCCTGGTGATCGGTGGTTCTGTCGGAAAATCCGGCGCTCCAACCATGGCCTCAATTGCAGCCTTGCGAACTGGTGCGGGACTTGTGACCTGCGCGGTTCCGAAGAGCATACAGCCCGTTGTAGCTGGAGCGATTCCCGAATTGATGACTGAACCTCTGGACGAGAACGCAGCCGGAGCGATCTCAGAGCGAGCTCTTGACGAGCCTGAGACATCCGCGTTGCTCCAGCGGAAGAATGTCGTTGCCGTTGGTCCAGGCTTGAGCCGAGATGCTGAGACTGTGCGGGCGGTTCGCAAGTTCGTCGTGCGTTGTCCCCTGCCGTTGGTTGTTGACGCCGACGCGCTCAATGCGTTCGAAGGAGAGAGCAAATTACTGGATGGCAGCAACCGGCCTCTGGTGCTCACTCCACATCCAGGCGAGATGGCCCGTCTGATCGGAAGTACAGTTAAGGAAATAGAAGCGAATCGCATCGAAGTCGCGCGCAGATTCGCACGCGAGCACCACGTTATTTTGGTTCTCAAAGGCTGGCGAGCGCTTATCGCTGACCACCGTGGCGAGATCTGGGTGAACACTACCGGGAATCCGGGGCTTGCTAAAGGTGGAAGCGGCGATGCCCTCACAGGCATGATCGCCGGTCTCATCGCTCAGCATTCAGATCGCATTGTGGATGCGGTCCGCGCTGGAGTCTATTTGCATGGACTCGCGGCAGAGGCGGCGCTCGCAAGTCAAACCGAAGAAACTATGCTTACCAGCGACGTAATCGCTGCGCTTCCCTCCGCCTTTCGCATACTTCGAGAGCCTTCCGACGAATTCACCTGGATCCAACGCGGGGAGCAGCGTGGGTGAGCGCAAAGCGCGAATTCCACACTCGTTCGTCAGAAGAAACCATCGCTGCTGGCCGCCAGCTCACGCAAGATCTCACGGCAGGACAAATGATCATTTTGCGAGGCGATCTGGGAGCTGGGAAAACGACACTGGTAAAGGGTATCGCTGAGGGCTTCGAGGCTGCGCGCCAGGAAGATGTCACCAGTCCAACCTTCACTCTAGTGCACGAGTATCGGGGACAATCGGTCACACTCTTTCACATTGACCTGTACCGAATTGATACAGAGCGCGAACTTGCGACTTTGGGGATCGATGACCTACGCTCAGAACCCGGGAGCATCCTGCTGGTGGAGTGGGGAGAAAAGTTCGACAAAATTAAGACCGAATGTGATGGAGAGATATCGATCGACAGAACTGGGGAAAATGAAAGAAGGATTGTTTATCGCCGGTAGCACAATCACTATTTCTGCCGCGGTTCCGTCTTTCTCAAAACGGTGACAAGCAAAAATATTCCGTTAATTACTGAGAACGCGATAAAACCCAACATGACGTATAACACCTTCACGTGACGCAAAACCGCAAGGATTGCTGCCGCCACAAGAATTAGATCGACGATCACGAAAACGGTCAGTTGCTTTTTGGGCATAATGCGAAGATGACACTCCAGCAGTCAGCGCTTACTCAGAACCCCATGATGTTGTAGCCGCAATCGACATAAATCGTCTCGCCCGTGATTCCCGTACTGAGATCGGAAGAGAGATATAGCGCGGTATCGCCTACTTCGCTTGTTTCCACGTTGCGCTTCAGCGGTGCGCGTTCCGCATGCGCCTTCAGCATGTCTCCTAAACCTGAAATTCCCCGGGCAGCCAACGTCTTGATGGGACCGGCTGAAATTGCGTTTACACGGATCTTCTGCGGCCCCAGATCAGCAGCGAGATACCGAACCGAAGCTTCCAGTGCGGCTTTCGCAACGCCCATTACGTTGTATCTAGGCACAACTTTTTCGGCGCCGTAATAAGTGAGCGTAATGATGCTTCCGCCTTCCGTCATCAGTGGCGTGGCCGCGCGAGCGACCGCGATCAGGGAATACACGCTGATGTCGTGAGCAATGCGAAAACCTTCCCGCGTGGTAAAGATAAAATCATTCTTCAATTCGTCGGCGGGAGCATATGCAACGCTGTGGACCAGCGTGTGCAGCTTGCCGTAGCGTGACTTGAACTGCTCGAACAGTTGATTGATCTCCACGTCGTTCGAAACGTCGCACTGAAATGCCGCAGCTCCGGGAAGAGCTTCTATGAGGTCTTTCGCTTCCTGTGCAAGGCGTTCGTTCTGATAGGTAATAGCCAGGGTTGCACCAGCCGCCTGTAACTTCTGCGCGATCGCCCAGGCAATGCTGCGTTTATTGGCAATGCCAAAAACGACCGCTACCCGACCTTGCATGTTGATCATCCAGTGCTCCGAGAAACTTCTAAGAATAACAGAGGCAATTTTCACCGCGAGTTTGTTGTTCGTCACTCCGAAACGCCGCGTCACTACCGCGGGGATCTATAGAAGACCATTGAGGGCCTCGCGCAGGGATTCCTCAGCGCCATAAACCGGCGGTTCGGAATGACGAACAAGAAGAATGTTCTGCCTGTCCTGTATGGCTCCGTAGTGAAATCGGCAATTGCCTCTGGCCGCACTCTGCGTTCATAATCCAGAAATCGAGGTGAGCCATGCCTTCGGATTTCGATCAGACAAGACGCAAGCTGGATGAAGCAGCATCTAAGATTGAGCAGGAGATCAGGAGTGTGATCCAGCATTTGAACGATCACGTTGTGCCAAAAGTGCGAACCGAGGGAACGCAGGCCCTGCGCAACGTTGCCCAGGAACTGAAAAAGCTTGCTGACCGGTTGGACAACTCCAAGAAATCGGCCTCGCGGCAGAAATGAGAACAACTCGTCTTCTTATACTCGTATTGTTCTTGCCTCTGCTTTCGGGCTGCGGCCATAAACAAGCTACGGTGAGCGTTCCACCTCCACCAGAGCTCCCCCCGCAAGCGACGGTCACAACGCCGCCGCCGCTGCCCTCGCCGGCAAATCGCGACACGACAACCACGAACGCACCGGTTCCAGCGACACCGGTTCCTATTACGCCAAACGAAAAGCCTCTGTACACGCAATTGGGACTAGCGAGTTGGTACGGTGCGCCATATCACAACCGTCGCGGCTCAAATGGACAGCTTTACGACATGCATGCGATGACCGCCGCACACCGAACGCTCCCATTGAACAGTCTCGTTCGTGTCACCAACGTCAAGACCGGGAGTTCCGCAGTGGTACGCATCACTGATCGTGGCCCATTTATTGGCGAGCGCATCGTCGATCTCTCGATGGCTGCGGCCAAGGCTATTGATGTGTGGGGACCGGGTACCGCCTGGGTAAGAGTCGAGTTGCTCGAGACTCCTGCCCCTCTTGACACTGGCGGAAAGTGGGCCGTGCAGATTGGCGCCTTCGACACTCGAGAAGCTGCGTTGCAAATGGAGCAATCTGTGATCGACCGTTATCATCCCGCGAATGTACTCGAGTTTGCTGGACCGACAGGCGAGTGGGTCCGCATACGCGTGCAGAACGACGACCGCCAACTTGCCGAACAGATTTCGCAAAGTATTACCACTCCCGAAGGCGGAGTCTTCCTCGTGCGATTAGACTAGAAGCCGGGTAGAGACGCAGCATGCTGCGTCTTCGCTATGCTGTCCAGGCAAATAGAGGAACGGAGATGGATTGCCTTTTCTGCCGCATCATTCGCGGTGAGATTCCCGCTAAGAAAGTCTATGAAGACGCGGAAACTTTCGTCTTCGAGGACATCAAGCCGCAGGCTCCCACACATGTGCTGATTATTCCGAAGAAACACGTTGTTGGACTCCGGCAAGCAAAGGCTGAAGATGCCGCAATCATTGGCAAGCTTCATCTTGTAGCCGCGCAGATCGCGCGCGAGCGAAATATCGAGAATAGCTATCGAACCGTGTTCAACGTTGGGCCCGGCGCCGGACAGTCAGTATTCCACCTGCATCTGCATCTCCTGGGCGGACGGCCTCTAAGCTGGCCTCCAGGATAATGCGGCAGCATCATGCTCCGTTTGTTATTAAGCGCCCGCAAACATCGCATTTAAGTCTGCATACTTCACTGCATCCTCGGCGAAGGTAAATGTTCCTGAGGCCTGCATCTCCCGCGCAGCGCGGAGAAAGGCGCCCAACGCTGATCGAGCCAGCGCGGAGCCCACGCTGATTCGCTTCACTCCAAGTTCCGAAAGTTCGGCCAGACTCAGTTGCACGCCCTGAAGTCCCATAATGACATTGAGCGGACGATCCACGGATCGAACTACTGTTCGGATGTCGTCCTTGGTTTTTAGTCCTGGGGCAAAGAGCACATCAGCGCCTGCTTCCTGAAACGCCTGTAACCGCGCAATCGTATCGCCTAAATCAGGACGTCCCACAATGAAATTCTCTGATCTTGCGGTTAGCGTGAATGCAAATCCAAGCGAATGCGCAGCCTCAGCGGCAGCACGTACTCGTTCGGCTGCGAATGAGATCTCATAGGGCGCATTTCCACCACCTTGACGTACATCCTCGATGGAGCAGCCGGCCAGGCCGGCTTTCGCGGCCAGTCGAACTGTATTTGCGACGTCGCTCGGGCTATCTGCATAACCATTTTCCAGATCCGCGCTGACGGGCAGATCGGTAGCAGCGGCCAGTGCCGCGCAATGCGCGAGCATCGTATCCCGATCGACAGCGCCATCGGATTTGCCAAGAGAGAATGCAAATCCCCCGCTCGTAGTGGCTAACGCCGCAAATCCCAGCGACTGCAATAATCGCGCTGTCCCCACATCCCACGGATTAGGAATGATGAACGCACGATCGCGCTGATGCAGCCCGCGGAATACTTTTCCTTTTTCTGCTTGAGTAGGCATTGGAGGGCTCCGCGATTATTCTATGGTCAGCGGATCGGCATCGTTTCGCCATTTCTCGAAACGCAAAAAGCTGATGGGACAAGTCGCTGCCGCGCAGCCAGATAGCGGCTCAGATGGGTTTGGTTGAAACACATGCAAGGTCAGCAACAAGTTGCATTGGACAAATCGCGCACGAGCTTCCTCCTTCGTTGTCTTCACACGACCATTCTCTGCCTGTTGCAGCTTTCAAGCTTAGCCGCACAGTCAGCCGCAACCCAGAGCACCGAACACAGAAAGACCAGCACACCCTATGCCGGCGACCTTTCGATTTTCGAGAATCCGGAGCGAGACCAGAAGCTCCAGATTCAGCGCGTCATGGACATTCTCGGCATCCATTCAGGAACCAATGTCGCGGATATCGGCGCAGGTTCCGGCTGGTTCACGGTAAGAGCAGCAAAGCGCACGGGAAACGACGGCACCGTGTATGCCGTCGACATCAATCCCGAATCGATCAAGTACATCGACGATAGAGTGCAAAAAGAACGATTCCACAATGTGAAAACCATTCTCAGCACGCCGGATGATCCGAAGTTGCCTCCCAACAGCGTGGATTCCGTTTTGATACTGAAGACCTACCACGAGATCGCCGCTCCTGTAGTCTTGCTGGAAAACTTGCGAAGGTCGCTTCGCAGCAGCGCCCGTCTCGGCATCATCGACCGTAACGGCAACGGCCAAGATCATGGTGTTCAGAAGGACGTTGTAATAAAGGAAGCCGCGCAAGCGGGTTATCGCCTGGTTGAACAATACGACTTCGTAAAACCCGACCGCGAGGATTACTTCCTCGTCTTTCAGCTCAACTCAGATCAGGCGCAGGAACGCTCCCTAACCATCGTCACCGACTATGCATTTGACGGTCGCGGCAAGGTGCTGCGTAACTTAGAGATTGAAATCCGCGGAGACAAAATTGTTTCAATTCGGAAATCTGGCGGCAACAGCAGTCGTCCGAACTACGATCTACGCGGTTTCACGGTTTTGCCTGGATGGATCGACAGCCATACGCATCCTACATGGCATTTCGGGCCGAACGGGCACTTTGGCGAGAAGGACGAGCTGCCCGAGAGAGCGACGCTTGAGGCCGAGGGCAACGCGTGGCGTACGCTGCTGGCGGGCTTCACGACCATTCAAAGCCTGGGATCGCCGGAAGACGTGCCGCTGCGCGACGCGATCAATCGCGGCGTCGTGCCTGGACCGAGAATTCTGACGGCGGTCAATCCCCTCACCGACGAGAAGCTCACTCCCGATCAGATCCGCGAGTTCGTCCGCAAGGTGAAAGCCGACGGCGCCGACGTACTAAAGATTTTTGCTTCGAGCAGCATCCGTCAGGGTGGAGGTCAAACGCTCGGCAACGAGCAGCTCAAAGCCGCCTGCGACGAAGCTCGTGCGCAAGGTATGCGCTCCGTGGTGCACGCTTACAAAGATGCGGTGAAGGCCTCAGCCGACGCCGGCTGTACCGAAGTGGAACACGGCAGCCTTACCACCGACGATAATCTGCGCAACATGGCGAGTCACGGCACCTGGTTCGATCCGCAGGTTGGGCTGGTGATCCACAATTATCTGGATAACAAAGAAAAGTTTCTCGGCGCGCCCGGCTACACCGAAGAAGGCTTCGCCAAGATGCAAGAAGTCCTTCCACTCAACGTGGAAATGTTCAAGCGCGCGCTGAAGACTCCCGGGTTGAAGATCGTCTTTGGGACCGATGCCGTGGCCGGAGCCCACGGTCGCAATGCCGAGGAGTTCATCTATCGAGTCAAGGACGGCGGCCAGGATCCCATGGCAGCCATGGTCTCAGCCAACTCCCTCGCCGCGCAAGCCCTGAATCTGGACAAGGAAATCGGCTCACTCAGTCCAGTCATGCAAGCGGACATCATCGCCCTGGATGGCGATCCGACCAGGGACATTACCGCAGTACGCCGAGTGGTGTTCGTGATGAAGGGCGGAGTCGTGTACAAGGACAGACGATAGCGTAAAGCCAAAGCTGTTCTTGGATTTGATCTTGCCGATACTGGTACATCCCGCACTCATTTTCTAGGTTCCACATTGGAACCGGCAGCAAGAGGATGGGCCCGCTCGTCCGACCACTCTGATAAACTCTCGCGCATGGCTGATCGGCAAGACCTGATTGCCACGCTCAAAAAGCAGACGGAAATCGATTTTGTTCCAGCGACACCAGG
This sequence comes from Acidobacteriota bacterium, assembly GCA_003225175.1. Lineage (NCBI taxonomy): Bacteria > Pseudomonadati > Acidobacteriota > Acidobacteriota bacterium. The sequence goes on along the minus strand of QIBA01000071.1, from coordinate 20,500 downwards.
CGGAATCGATCAACTCAGATCTCTGAAAGTACCGAAAGAAGCAATCGCGTTCTACCGTGAGGCCGAACCGGTTCTTTGCGCTGAGATTGATGGTGTTCGCCTGTGGCCGATCAAGAACATCATTGAGGAGAACACCGACTATGTCCCTGGCTGTTACATCCGTGAGCATGGATACCTTGTCTTCTCAACGACGCTTTTCGGAGATACATTTTGTTTCGATTTGAACGCCGCGTCGCCGGAAACCGGAACGCCCGTCGTGCTCATTGCGCATGATTGGTTCTGGGAGGAGATAACGGCAGAACAGATCGCACAGCTCAAGAAACCAACAGCCGTTAATTTTGAGGCATTCTTGGAGGCGTTCCTAGCCGACAGCATCGACATCGATCCCAATTACCCGTCAATGTGAGGTAGCGTTTACCCGCATTTGATCTTGCGAATCCTGAGCGAATCGAAGGAGCCAGTGTTCGATTTTGGATTGCTGCACCCTGCGGAAGCTGAATTCATGTGGCATATTTTCCGGTGCATCTTCGCGCAAGTCCAAAATGGGCGTTGGCTGCTGACCTACTGCGGGGAAAGAGGACATAAGGGTTCGAATCACGAGGATAATATCCCAGACCGTCGCGTCGTTGGACGTTACTCATGTGTGAAAGAAACGGAACAGCCTGATCTGCCCCGTTTCAAATCGACACAGATTCTAGAAAAATAGGGCAGGTCAGGAGCCTGTCGGAGATAGATTTTCTGGAACGAAGAATCAACAACTTGCAAGGAGTGCTGTGTCTTTAAGTTGTTGATTCCTGGTTCGGGAATCTTTTACTCCGACAGACTCTCAGGCTGTCCCTCTTTCTACCGCCGAAACGGTTTGTGCTGAAAAGAAATCGGAAGATTCGTTCAAAACCGGGCGATTAGGATGGCGTACTCAGGTGAGCTTCGATAGCCTCACTTCATTGACCTAGTAAAGTAAAGAGAGCCTGCGTTCACCGCTCTAGTTTTTGAAGGCGTCTGAAACAGCAAACCTGATTATTAAAGGAGTCAATCATGAAAATCGTAGTGATCGGCGGCACTGGACTCATCGGATCAAAGCTCGTCAACAAGCTTCATGAACAGGGGCATGAAGCAGTAGCGGCAGCCCCCAACACTGGGGTCAACACCCTCACGGGCGAGGGACTGGCCGAAGCGCTGAAGGGTGCATCGGTGGTCGTCGACGTATCGAACTCTCCCTCTTGGGAAGACGCGGCGGTGCTGAATTTCTTCGAAACATCAACGCGTAACCTTCTCACCTCTGAAGCTGCCGCAGGCGTCGGACATCACGTTGCACTATCCGTCGTGGGGACCCAGCGGCTGTCCGAAAGCGGTTACTTCCGCGCCAAGATCGCTCAGGAGAAATTGATTAAGGAATCGTCAATCCCCTACTCGATCGTCCAGGCAACGCAGTTCTTCGAATTCGTCAAGGGTCTTGCCGACATTTCCATGGTTGGCGACAAGGTGCATTTGCCTCCTGTGCTCTTCCAGCCAATGGCTGCCGACGATATCGCGACTCTTGTAGGCAGGATCGCGGTAGGGACGCCGGTAAATGGCACCGTCGAAATAGGAGGGCCGGAACAGTTTCGTATGGACGAACTAGTCCGGCGGCGTTTGGCCCAGCTCGGAGATCCTCGTGAAGTCGTCGCTGATCCGAATGCGCTCTACTCTGGGGCGAAGATCAACGACAGAACACTGGTTCCGGGTGATAACGCGCGACTCGGCGAGACCCGCTACGAAGCTTGGGTGAATCAGACCACAGCTGAGATTCCTCATGCGAAATCGCATCCCGCAGCATGATGCGGTGGCTGCCACTAGCGGCTAGCAAAAACCGTGAAACCGCAGCGGCGCGTGGCTTCCAGCTAACACACCTGCAATTCATGCCGCGTATAGCATCGGTCAAACGAAAGGTGACCTTATGACGTTCACAAAGTTAATTCTGGTGCTCGCATTTCTGATGTCCGGCACGCTGGTAGCACAGGAAGCTAAGGTAACGGAGCTCCTGTCGAAAGACCTGACAAACCTTCCTGGCAAAGAAGGCCTGATGCTCATCGTGGATTATCCGCCGGGAAGTGTAGACCCAATACATCGGCACAATGCCCATGGATTTATTTATGTGCTGGAAGGCTCGATCGTGATGCAGGTGAGAGGCGGAAAGGAAGTTACGCTGACACCAGGTCAGACCTTCTACGAAGGCCCCGATGATGTTCACGTCGTGGGGCGGAACGCAAGCCAAACCAAACCAGCGAAATTCGTGGTGTTCTTCGTGAAGGACAAAGGCGCTCCCGTGTTGGTACCCGCCAACTAAATCAAAACCGCAAGCATTTCCATTTCGAAAAAAATCAAGGAGGAAATTTGTATGAGCACACTTACGGTGAAAGATGGCACGACAATCTACTACAAAGACTGGGGCGAAGGCCCGGTCGTCACGTTTTCACACGGATGGCCGCTGAACTCGGACATGTGGGACGGCCAAATGCTTTTCCTCGCGCAGAACGGTTTCCGAGTCGTCGCGCACGACCGGCGTGGCCATGGCCGGTCCAGCCAGGCCTCGTCCGGGAACGACATGAATGGGTACGCCGACGATCTAGCCGCGGTCATTGAGACGCTCGATCTCAAGGACGTGACTCTGGTCGGTCACTCCACGGGCGGAGGCGAAGTGGCACGTTACATCGGACGGCACGGCACAAAGCGGGTTGCCGCGGCCATTCTGATCGCTGCTGTGCCGCCGCTCCTGGTGAAGTCCGCTTCAAACCCGGAAGGCGTCCCGATCGAGGTGTTTGACGGAGGGCGAAGCAGTCTTGCCAAAGACCGTTCACAATACTACAAAGACTTTGCCGCAACCTTCTATGGCGCCAATCGAGTAGGTGCGAGCGTTTCGCAGGGGATACTGGACCAGTTCTGGCTGTGGAGCATGCAGAGCGGTCTCAAGAATGCCTACGACAGCATCAAGGCATTTTCCGAGACCGATTTCACCGAGGACCTCAAGAAGTTCGATGTGCCCACGCTGGTGATGCACGGGGAGGACGATCAGATTGTGCCGATCAAAGATTCAGCGAAGAAATCGGCGAGGCTCATCAAAGGAGCACAGGAAATTTACTATCCGGGTAGGCCTCACGGCCTAACGGCTACGCACCCGGATGAAGTCAACGCCGACTTGCTGAAATTTCTGAACTCGGTTCAAAAAGCTCGCAGGACGGCAGCCTGAATCTTGACGCCGCGGCAGATCGGATTTCTTTGCCGATCTGCCGGGCGTGAGGTTCTGACAAATCGGTCTGTAGGGAAATGATCGACAACTCCCGAGAGATGCTGCGATCCAGCTCGATGGTTAACGCGCAGAAAGAGGTTCAAAATGGAAGATCTATTCGTCGGTGATCGCATCAGTCTGACATTCGATGACATACCTGGTGATGAGATAACTGCCACTGTATGCCGCACGTTGTCTGATATGGAGGAGGGGCTTGGGCCAGAGAGCGAAGACTATATCTGTTCCTGGTTAGAAATCAGTCGTGAAGGAGAGACAAGCGGAGTGATAGACAATGTGCTGTTGATGACGAACGGCCGCTATTCGCTTGACGGACAGTTCGTCACGATCCGCAAGATACGCGCGAGTAATTCTCCATCAACCATTGCATCTTGAGAGTCGCGCCACCTTTTATTTCTTTTTTGAGAAAAAGGAAACTGGGGACGGCCTGAGAGCCTGTCGGAGTGAACGATTCCCGAACCAGGAATCAACAACTTACAGACACAGCACTCCTTGCAAGTTGTTGATTCTTCGTTTCAAAAAATCTATCTCCGACAGGCTCCTGAACTGCGTCATTTACAAAAAAAATAATCGCGCAGTTTCAGGCTGTCTTTTCACCGACTTCTTCTTGATGGCCGCCGGTTCAGAAGGGGCTTTGCTTTGCTGTTCGAATCGGAGCTCTGCCTCATCAGGGAAACACGGCGAACAAATCCCTGAGATCACTTTGGCCCGCCGCATCTCCCAGCAACGGATTGACGCCAAAGATCTCTTCCATCGTGCGCAGGGTCGAGCCATGCTCATAGTAGACGAAATTTTGATAGCCATTTCCTTTTGCAAATGGCGAAAGGACGATCATGCCGATAGGTCCATCGCCGATCTCGGCTTCATCCCAGGTGACGAACAGCGCGCCGCCCTGGTGGTAAGCGTGCGAGTGGAGGATCGCCGGCACCTGCTGTGACAGCCAGTCGTCGCCTTGTTTGATCTGCATCTGCGTTGGCTGGCAGAGGTCGTGCATGTCGTCGCAGAGGTTCGGAATGATGAAGTTGTAGCTGGCTACAGTGCCGTTCTGCAAATCAGTGCTTAGCTCGGAGAATGGACGGACGTGTTGAATGCAGTACGCCGAATTGGGATTCAGATTGTCAGTCACATCGTCGAAGTAAACAAATGGATTGTGCTTGACCGCATAAGGATAGTTATCCGTCAGCGGACACGTAACTCCATCGATATTCTCGGCATATGCCTTCCAGGTGACATTCGCGTTTTTAAGCAGGGTTACCAAGTGCTCGGTGGTGCTCTGGTGGTTCACACTCGGAGGATTGTCGTCGTGGATGCCGAAATTTGTGCCCGCCTCCAGCCAAAGGTAATTGGGTAGGCTCGGATGGTTGAGCGTCGGGTTGAAATACAGCTCCGCGTGCGAGCCCTTCGGCAGCAGCGTGTTGTTGATGTACGGAGCCTGCGGGTTGCCCTTGATCGCCGCCCAGTTCTGGTTCTCCATCAGGATGATGAAAACGGTCTTGATGTGATGCTGTACTTTTTGTTGCCCCGCGCCGCTGAGTGGCGACAGCAAGATGGCGCCGATGACTGTGAGCGAAAGAGAATACAGTCGGTTTGTCCACATACTTTTCTTCTCCGGAACAATGATGAGTCGAATGGCGCCAGAGGAAGTAAGGGCACTGCAATCTGGTCGAACCAGTGAGCACGCCACACACCTGCGCTGGCCACAGCTTTCTTAGATGCCGGGCATTCGCAGGGGCGTAATCGCCCAATTCTGACGATTCCAAGGAAGCGGAGTAGCTCTCGTTCTTACAAATGCGAAGTTGACCGTTCACTTCAGAAAAGCTAGTTGCGGGTGCCCTGGCCTTGTTTCTTGCAAGAAAAGCAGCATTCAGCAATTAGCAATCAGCTTGAAGAAAGCAATTAGCAATCAGCAATTAGCTAAGGCAACGTTGTTGGCTTTTGGGTGGGAGCCCACGCATACCGGGGTCCCCAGCAAACGTCGTATTTGTTTGCTGGGGTGGATTTATGCGTGGGAGAGGCTTTCAAGCCTCGCAAACGCGGGCATTCTCCTTTTTCTCCGGCTTCAGCCGTGGGTTTCAGATCGGGACGGCTCCGGGGCTAAAGCCCAAACATTATTATGCGATCGCTTCTTTGCAACGCTGAAGCGTTGTTCCCCCGCATGAATCCACCCCAGCAAACGAACCCCGCGTTTGCTGGGGACCCCGGTATGCGGGGGCTCCCACCTGAGACAATTCTCGACCGTCCGGCTGGAAGCCGAACTTCAATTCTGTTATTCCCTAGCCCACCACTGGGCTGTGGTGGGCTACTAGCATGCGTCCCGCCAGTTGGCGGGACTTCCGAGGACATCGGCCTCTGCCGGGATCCTGTTATGCCGTGCCGCAAACAGCCACAGCATAAACACAGGATCCTTCGACTACGCTCAGGATGGGGCGGCACTGGTGGAGCGAATGCCGCGTTTAGGAAAAACATTTGTAGAAGGGCTGTTGGCGATCGGGTTCACCGTAACAAACAGAACGTTTTTCGGGCTCGCTCGGGCTGCTATTCTGCCTTGATGCTCGTAGGGTCTCCGGTTGCGTGCTCCTTTATTTGATAGCGCAAAAACGCGTGTAAGGCCTTTATCGCGTCGCCATTCGCCGAGCTGATGCGCACGACTGCGCCTTGGGGATTTTCTTCAAACGTATAGGTAATGGTCGATTTCAGTTGCCGCATCATGGGTACACCCGGAGGAACCTCATGGTGAGTCATCAAAGGTGCGCTGAAGTCGCCTTTGGCGAATTGCTCTGAGATTGCCCTTAGGTGCGTGCGAATTAGATCGCGAGTGGTGGTGTCGGCCGCATTGTCGGCTTCGACTTGGATTGTGCCTCCGTCGCGGGTAAGCAGGAAGTGATGCGTGGTTTTGTCCTGGTCAAATCCCATGGCTGCGTTCCCGCGTTTTTTCATCTCTGCTTCTTTTTTCATTTGTGCGAGATGCTGTTCGTGCGTCATGCCTGCCGGCATTTCATGTTGCATGGCTACAGTGCGCGGTGCGAACAGGAGGGCGATGGCGAATGTCAGTAACCTGAATTTTCTACAACTCGGCATTGGCATTGTTTCCTCTCCACAGGGAATACCGCATGTAGCTGAAATCCTAGAGGCTCGAAGCGATTCCAGAGTCAAGGGTAAAGTTGACTGAGCGCTGCCGTTGACCCTGGAATCGCTCCAGGGTCTATCATCGGCGGGATGAACTCTCGCGCACTGCGAATTGGTGAGGCGGCTGAACTGGCCGGGGTTAGCCCCGATACACTGCGTTATTACGAGCGCATGGGAGTGCTGCCGAAGATCGAACGAACCGATTCCGGATATCGATGGTATTCCGAGGCGATGCTGGAGCGAATCCGTTTTGTGCGGAATGCATTGCGGTTCGGATTTTCGCTTAAGCAGGTGACGACGTTCTTGCAGGCGCGCGACTCCGGGCATGCGCCGTGCCGGGAAGTGCGAGCTGCCGCCGAGGAGATTCTTGCCCGCGTGGATCGGCAGATCGATGAATTAAAGGCTGCCCGCCGCGCGATTCGCCACACGCTGGCAGAGTGGGATCAACGTCTTTCCCGCACTCCTAATGGAGAACCAGCCCATCTGCTGCGCGCTTTGAATCCGAATCGCATCAAGACCGAGTGTCTTTCCGTTCGTCTCAAGAAGGGTGCCGGGCGAACGCGATCCTAAATCGGGCTACTGGTTACGTTTGAACGACCGCAGATTGGTACCGGGCAGGTCTGCTAAGGGGCGGGTGGCGCACTCGGACCCAGAAGCCGAAACGGGAAGAAAGACTGGGCCGAGCGGTGCAGCACGAACGCAATCAAGTCGCGCACACTTACGTGAGGGCCACTGATCGTTCGACATTGGGTGGCTCCCAAGTTACGGAAGCGTGAGCCAGTTGAAGCGGATCCAATCTACGCCGAAGCGCGAATCAGTGCTTGCGCCGTTCAGCTTGATCGAGACGTCAACAGCACGAACCGTGAAGGCTTTCACGAAGTTGCCTGACGTTACTTCAAGCCATGAAACCGCATTCGGCGATATCCACATGCGCCAGCTTGTTCCATCGTACTTCACGTGCATGTAGAAGGTTCCCCAAAGTGGGATCACATGCCCGCTGCGAGTGAAATTCCAGTTGCCCGAATCTTTTGTGCTAAATGTCGCCTGAACACTCTGGTAAGCCAAAGCAGAGGGATTGAATTCAACTCCTGGCCGGACTCCATCCGTGGCTGCGCCAGAAGTTCCGTTCATGAAGTAGAGATACACTCCAGTAAAATTCGCGAAGCCTGCCATGCTGAACTTCACCGTGCAGGAGAACGGAGCGCTCGGGGCAGTGGCTTGCTGAATGACGAAGCTTGCTCCGCCCACGTTGCTGAGATGGACATTCAACCAATCTGGGATGGTGTTGTTCACGTCCCAGCCGGCAACAGAGGACGCTGCATTCTCGCCATCAACCACTCCTGCGCTGGGTCCAGCCCAGATGGATTTGAGTGAAGTCCCAGAATTGAACTCGTCATCGTAAGCTGACGGATTGGCTGGAGGATTGTCTGGATACGCCAACGTAACCGGGCCTTGCGGACCGGCGGGTCCCTGGACTCCCATCGCACCTGTGTCACCCTTCGGACCCTGCGCGCCGGTTGCTCCGGCCGGACCTTGTGGACCAGCAGCGCCGGCGGGCCCCTGCCCTCCGGTTGCTCCGGTGTCACCCTTCAGACCTTGCGCGCCGGTTGCTCCAGCAGGGCCTTGTGGACCAGCAGCGCCGGCGGGCCCCTGGCCTCCGGTTGCTCCGGTGTCACCCTTCGGACCTTGTGCGCCAGTTGCTCCGGTATCACCTTTGGGTCCTTGCGCTCCGGTAGGTCCCTGGGCTCCGGTTGCACCGGTATCCCCCTTTGGACCTTGTGCGCCGGTTGCTCCGGTATCACCTTTGGGTCCTTGCGGTCCGGCGAGACCCTGGGCTCCGGTTGCACCGGTATCCCCTTTCGGTCCAGGAGCTCCGGCGGGGCCAACTGCTCCGGCAGGTCCAGCAGACCCGGTTGCGCCCGCAGGTCCGGCAGGTCCCGGTACACCTTGCGGCCCTGCAGGTCCAGCGGCTCCGGCAGCTCCAACCAAGCCGCGCACACCCTGAGGCCCTTGTGGACCCATCGGTCCGATTTTTTGGAGCTCCACGTTCAATTCTGCGTCGTGACTGTTGGTTCCGTTCTCCTTGCTATCGAACGCCGCAGAGATATTTCCTGCGGGAACGAGGGCGATGCCGTAATTCATTTGCGCATTGTTCACCCAGTCCCGCACTAAGTCAGTGAGATCGATGACCAGATAATGGTTCTTTGATTCCTTGGACACTTGCACGTTGTGTACATCAGTAATTCCAAGTAACGGCAAGTTGTTGCCTTGGAGTGTGTCCTCATTCCACGAGCTCGCCACGCGGACCACATCAAGTGAACCAGGCTGAGTGACAGCGGAAACCCAGAGTCGAACCGTGGCCTTATTGATTTGTTCTCCGGTTATTCCTTGCGGCAAGCGGGAAAGATCGAACCTGATGTATGCAGTCGAGGCAGGACTCTGCACCGCGAGGTAATCTTTATCGCCATAGTTTGCTTTGCGATCGGCAGACGAAAAGGTGTCGTCGCTAACGGGTGCCTGGGAGAACAAAAACGAAGGATACAGAACAAGAAGAAAGGCGAGTCCGCGCAGGAAAGAGCTTGAATTTCTCACTTTCTTACCCTCTCATTCCTTGGCCACGAAACCGCCTTTCAGTAAGCGTCGGCCAGAGCGCTCACTCGCGGTACCTTCCAAGTCCGGGTACAGAAATCCTTAGCGGAGAGTAGGGGAGAAGTTCGGCTCTATTGATCCCTTCCTTCGGTGGTGGGGAAATGCCACTTCGGTTATGTGCATAAAGTTGCCATCCCAGGAGGGGAAAGTCAAAGCACTAACGTAATGCGCGTACCCCATTGTTTATATTAGGTTTATTCCGTCGTTGGGACTTCTTTGCAACGCTGAAGCATTGCCTCCGGATAAATCCGGGGGCTCCTACCTGAAAACCTAAATTTGGGAGCTCCCACCTGAAAATCCAAATCAGGGGCGATCCTACGCTCTTGCCTTTTGGGTGGGAGCCCACGCATTCATGCGTGGGAGAGGCTTTCAAGCCTCGCAAACGCGCGCATTCGCCTTCGCTGCGGCTTTAGCCGTGGGGTTTCAGATCGGGAAGCGCCAGGGCTAAAGCCCACAAAATGTTATGCGATCGCTTCTTTCGCAAGGCTTGAAAAGCCTTGCTCCCCCGACTGAAGTCGGGGGCTTCCACCCACCTGAAGGCCCAAATCTGGGGCTCCCACCTGAAAATCCAAATGATGACTGGAAATCGTTTCCGTCCCTAAACTATTCCTCAGCACCGAACCTGGTTCGGTGCTACCACGAGTCAAGATTGCGAGTCAACGAAAATTTCATTTTGGAACTCAGGCGGCTTTGGGAAAGTGCTCGTGGCAATCATCTTATGTTGGCGCGAGCAACGGATGCGAATTTCACAATTCACTGCTTATTCACTGTTATTCACTGTTCTTTTTGGCGGCTAAAAATCGCGAATGTCCGTAATTCCTGACGGGGCAGGAGGTTGCGGGGAATCGTCCGTTGCTCGCCCTCATCTTGAGAAAATATTCGCTGTTAAATTCGCTGATAAATTCACTGTTCCGCGAACACCAGTGAATTAAGCCACGTTCACGCTGAATCCGTTGCTCGCAGCCGGAATTCGTTTCACCATTCGGCGTGGAGTGGCGAGCGACTAGAATGGGAATCCCTATGGTGAAACGCGCAGCGCCGAAGAAGCGTCCCCGCAAAGCGAAGCCCGGAACGAAGGGGCTCGGCCCGGCAGAGTGCCAGTTACCTGAACCTTCAGGAAATGCAGCCGAGATCGCCGGAGCCGTTCAGAAAGCCGGCGGATGCGTCGTAGGTTCCTATAAAGATCCGCTTGGCGGTCATGCTGTCCTGGTCTCCATTCTGCCGATCGACGCTATCGAGCCCACACCCTTTCAGCGCGACCTCTCCGACGCGCATCACAAGCGCCTGGCCGACGTAATCAATAAGACCGGACGCTTTCTCGATCCCATCATCGCTGTCACCGCTCCTAATGGCGGGGGCTTCTGGACCCCCAACGGACGCCATCGCCTTGCAGCCATGCGTCGCCTGGGAGCCAAATCTATTTCGGCGCTCGTGGTTCCAGATCGGGAAGTCGCATGGCAGATCCTGGCTCTCAACACGGAGAAAGCCCATAACCTGAAAGAGCGCTCTCTCGAGGTGATCCGCATCTACCGCGGACTGGTTGACGAAGACGCCTCCCGTCCCGAATCCAAATTTACGTTTTACCTTGACGAAGCCGCGCTGGTCACACTTGGCATCTGCTACGAACGTGTACCCCGCTTTGGTGGCGGAGTCTATCACCCGATCCTGCGCCGCCTTGAAGCCTTCACTGACGAGCCGCTGCGAATCTCCCTCAAGCAGCACGAGAAGAATGCCAAATCGGTACTCGACCTCGAGGAGAAGGTCGCAGCCGTAGTGAAAAAACTCAAGGAGCGCGGGCTAGTCAGTCCCTATCTAAGATCGTTTGTGGTAGCTCGCATCAATCCTCTACGCTGGATCAAAGGCGACTCGCCCGAGCTGGAAGACCTGCTTCAAACCATGCGCGAACGCGCCGCAAGATTTAACGTGGAGAAAATTAAGTCGCAAGACCTGGCAGGAGCAGCCGGGCCACCGGACAACGAAGGATAGTGCCACCTTTACAGTCGATCTGCTATTCGCTAATTGCCTATTGTGAAAGTCGCGACCTTCAACATTAATAACATCCACAAGCGGCTGGATAATCTCTTGGCCTGGCTGGCCAAAGCGAAGCCGGACGTTGTGAGTCTCCAGGAACTCAAGGCAGATCACGACGGTTTTCCCGTGAATGCCTTTCGCCAGCTCGGATACGAAGCAGTTTGGCAAGGCGAGCGTTCCTGGAATGGAGTGGCCATTCTCGCGCGGAACCACCCTCCTGTGCTGACCCGCTCAAGCCTGCCCGGCGATCCTGAAGATCGTCAGGCGCGCTACATCGAAGCGGCTGTGAATGGAGTCCTGGTCACCTCCATCTATCTGCCCAACGGGAATCCGCAGCCTGGTCCGAAATTCAACTACAAGCTGACGTGGTTTGAGCGTCTGATTACTCATGCGGCTGAACTCATGGCGAGCGGTGTACCCGTGATATTGGCTGGTGACTACAACGTCGTGCCCACCCCGCAGGACATCTATCCGACTCGCTCCCTGGACAACAACGCGTTAATCCAGCCGGAAAGCCGGCAAGCCTTCGCGCGTTTGCTCGCTCAAGGCTGGACCGACGCAATGCGCAAGCTGCGCCCAGCCGGTCCACTCTGGACATTCTGGGATTACAAATTTCAACGATGGGAGAAGGACAAAGGCATGCGACTCGATCACTTCCTGCTCTCACCGAACATCTCGAAGCGACTTTCGGACGGCAGTGTAGACCGATGGGTGCGGGGCGAACTAAACGCCAGCGACCATGCTCCGGTGTGGATCAAGGTCGATCTTTAGAGCACGTACTTTCATGAATGGAGAGATCAGCCCGTCGCATTTTTTGGCACCCTTATTGTTGTGCACTGGCTGTTCACTTCAACTGATCACGCGATCACGCCATCCCGCTGTTCCCTGTCCCATGTAACCTGTTCCCTGCTTTCTTGCTCACCTTCGACCTGCCGGACGCGTCCATCTCCCGTCGCATGAAAAAGATTCTTGCTTTGCTGATCGTTATCGGCTTTGCGCCAGTGCTTGCCGCAGAGCTCCCGTTCATCCAGGACAATTATCAACAAGCGCTCGCGCAAGCAAAGCAACGCAAGCAGCCGATCTTCGTCGAGTGCTGGGCTCCGTGGTGATCGAGCTGCCGCCTGATGAGGACCATGCTCGCGCATGCCGATCTCAGCAGGTACGCCGGACAGTTTGTCTGGCTGGAATTGAACTTCGACAAGCCGGAGAACCAGGATTTCTTTTCCCATTTTGAGGCCAGTGCGACTCCAACCTTTTATGTGATCAATGCCGACGGCAAGGTCCTGTCCGATCAACCGGGAGCTATGTCCGAGACGGAGCTCAGAGCGTTCCTGGACCGGGGAGTGAGCCTCGCACGAAATCCGCAGTCGTCGGCCGACGCCGCCCTGCAACGGGCCGACGAGCTTCTCAGCACCAAGTCGCCGGAAGCTGTCGCCGCTTATCAGGAAGCGCTGCGCCTCGCGCCGCCGGACTGGCCGCCTCGCCCAGTGGCCCAGTATTCGCTCGTCACCGCGCTGCAATTGCATGAGCAGCATCAGCAGTGCGCAGAAACTGCCGCCCGGGAAGCCTCGCTCATGACGCATGACAATACCTTTGCCAGCATTGTTGCTGCGGGCATGTGGTGCTTGGTCCAGGGTGACACAGCCGCAGCCTGGCGTAGTGCGGCTTCGGATAGACTGGTGCCTCTGGCAAAACAAGCTCTCTCCTCTCCCGAAACGGTACGCGATGAGCGCAACGAGCTTTACCGCACGCTCATGTACTTCGCTATTTCACGGAATGAGGAACCGCTGGCGGCAAGCTTGGAGGACAAATGGCTGGCCGAACTCGATGCTATTAAGCCGGTGGATGACGAGGAGCGCTCGGCCGTGGACATCGCCCGCGTCGAAGCCATCCAGATAAACGGCGATCCCGAACGCGTGCTCCCCTCGCTGCGAACATCCGAGCTCGCCATGCCGCACAATTACAACGCGTCACTGCGCGTAGCGCAGATGGAAAAAGCAGCCAAACACTACGACGCAGCCATTGTCGCCTGCGATCGTGGCTTGTCTCGCAACCCGGGAGCCCTCGGTCGCTCCTGGCTGCTGCAAACCAAAGCCGACGCGCTGAAGCGAAAAGGCCAATCGGCAGAAGCTCATCGCGCGTTGGAGCAGGCCCTGGACGTAGCCCAGCAGATCCCCAGTCAGAGCCAGCGGGAGAACAATGTGAAGAGGATCAAACTAGCGCTGGCTGCTCCGTAGCGTGGAAATTTGCGAAGCTAATCGTCCTATTTCCTTTCTGGCGCTCAGTTCACAAAGGGGCAGATCGGGCTTTCCGGATTTTGCGATCCCCAGCGGCGGGTCGCGTCGAGCACCAGTGATATTGGTGAGCGTTGAATTACGCGCCTGGAGTACTGCTCGGCCTTCATGGTCGACGTCAGGCTAAACGCAATTGCGATAGAGAAGCATGAGCTTTTCCGCCGCTGATGTCGGGAGTGATGACGAGTTCCAGCGTGCTCACTCCGGAAAGCTGTACGGAGAAGTTCTCAGCCTCATGGACGGTGGCTGGAGGACTGAAATTCCACTGCTGGCGCACGATTTCATGGGACTGTCCCGTTTTGGGCATCCATCGCAGGACAAACTCCTGTGTGCGGGCCGCCTCGTTCTCCTCGAATGCCAGCTGAATGCGCTGGATATTCTGGGGCTGATCGAAGATGAGCCGTACAGTTTGCGGGCCGGCTTCCGACGCGCGCCATCCACGTTTGTCTTCCCTCAGCAGGGCGCCTTCGATCGGATGCTGCGGATCCTCGGAAGTCACTTCCACCGAGGCCGCTCTGTCCAACTCCAGCCACTCGGCTTCGGGGACCGGCGCGACCTGCCGGATCGGGCTGATCAGGCGCTTGCGTAACGATTTTTCTTTCTGCTGCTGCCCTTGCCGGTGCGGATATGGAACATGGGCTTGCACGTCGCGCTCATCCGGGCCGGGCCTGAGTTCTCCTGTACCGCCGCACTGCCGGCAGGTTCTGCCGTTTCCGTCTGTCCGCCGACCCTTGCAGACTGGGCATTGCTGATTCATAGGCATACTCGCATCATACCGCTGACCGGAGCAGCGCGTGCGCAACCGGTGCAATTCCTGACTTCCGGATTGTCGGCAATTCAGACGCGATCGCCTAACTCCTTGGTAAACGGCAACCCGGAGATGCTTGTATAGCCTCAACATGTACGATGATGCGACTCGTACGTAGACTCCGCGTTGAAATGGCGCGTTTAAGCCTTGGCTCGAGGTGAACTAGGCAGCCTGGACTTTGGTACCGTAAGCAAGGCTGGCGTACCAAGTGCCCCGGCCTTGTGGGGTGAGGTCCATGAAGTGCCAAATAGGAGTGAGCAGATCGATGCCACGCTCCCGAATGTCCGGCGCCATCCAAGGATGCGCTGTGTAAAAGTGACGCAGGGTGCCGTCGGCGTCGCGCGTGAAAACGGAAACGGTTGAATCCTGACCGCCTTCGCGGTCTTCGCTGCCGAAGTCGTATTTGAAAGTGTTGTTGCCGGCGCTGAGGAGACGCAACTTGTCCCAGCCCCGCTCGCGAGCGTGAGCGCGCAGAGTCGGCAGATCGGCGGCCGCGACAACAGCGAAGTCAAGATTCTGAGCGAGATGATGGGCGACACCATTCGCACCGTCAAGCCAGGCGGTGCACATAGGGCAAGCCTTAGTCTGCCTTTTTCCGAACATGAAGTGATAGATGACGAGCGAGCGATTGCGCTGGGTGAAGAGTTCGCTGAGGCGGACAGTGCTCCCAGGCGCATCACCAGCGTTGAGGTCACGTGGACCCTCTTCAAATTGATAGTCCTTAATAGGAGCACCTTTAGGAAGACTACGGCGCAGCCCAGCGACGCGTTCGCGCTGTCGCATGAGCTCGATTTCGGCAAGGCGAAGCTCCTCGCGCTTGGCCAGATACTCGGAAGATTCGTTGGTCAAATTAGTTTGCCGAAACGTTCCATCAACTACTGTGTGAACCATGATGGCTGCCTCCGGGTGTCATTCTCTCTCAAGCAGTAATGAGGTGCAATTCGTGATTACCAGGATTTCTCTCCGGGTGCACACTTCAACTCTGCTTCAGGTGAGACATTCCGCAATTGGCCAAGATTCAGCCAGAGTGCGGCACCAATTTTTGACTCGCTCCGTGTCGGCGAGTAGCATTCCTGCTCGTCTGATTGCAATGACAGGAGAGAACACATGAAAAACAGGATCGGAACACTGGCTCTATTAGTGTGCATGGCGCTTTGTCTCTCTTCCAGCGCGGTCGCGCAGGAAAAGAAGAGTGCGAGCGGCGTTGAAGATCAAATCAAGGCGCTGCTCAATCAGTCGCGAGAAGCCACACTGAAGGGTGACTCCTCTTACACCGAGAAGAATGCTGCCGAGGACTACACTCGAGTGGGACAGGACGGCAAGCTACTGACCAAAAGTGAATGGGTAAGCGCCTTCAAGAACGGCGATGTGAAAATTCAGTCAATTGAAACCAGCGATGTGAAAGTTCGTGATTACGGTAACGCGGCAGTTGCAACCTACACTGTTGATGTGAAGGGCACGCAAAAAGGCAAGGACATGAGCGGGCGACATCAGGTTACGCGTGTTTTCGTGAAACGAGGCGGCAAGTGGCAGGAAGTAGCCTTCCACAGCACAAACGTTTCTTAGCATCCCCGCCGAGATTCGCTCGGCAATGAGCGGGCCTTTTCGGACTCGGCCACAGCGAAACAGGACTGGCTGGCTGCTCTTTCCCGTTTCGGTTTTTTTGCTCGGACTCCAACACAAAGGGTGCCCCTCCATAAGCCGGGCACCCACATCCTAAAGTTCCATATTGGAACCAACATCAAAGGGTGGGCAGCAGGTGCGCCATCCGTCCACGCCCCCCCGCGTGGCGACCGACGGAAGAATTAAGAGAACTAAGGCGCGTACTAGGAAATTTTTCTGGTGCCACTGAGGTGCCTGAACCGCAGCTGTTTTATTCCCATTTCGGTATTTGAAAGAGGCGTTTTCCCTCACTCCTCGCCCTCGGGCTGATGAACATTCATCTCAGGCCACCCTCGCGCCAATCCGGAGAAGTCTTCGCGGCTGAGACAACTCGCACGCGAGCTGCGAAATCTCAGGACATCAAAGCCCCCGAAATCCAGAAAGACATGCCCTTACGGGGCAGAAAGGGCCCATGCCATGAAAATCCGCCTCCTTCTCGTTCTTGTCTCGCTTTCCACACTTGCTTTCGCGCAGGACAGTGCGCCGGTGATCAGTACCCGCATGACGGGCACATTTGCCGACGACACCTTCAGCATCAACGGATACATCGCTCACATCTCTGTGAGCCAGGACACCAGCGGGCAGACCCTGCTTATCTACAATTACTCGTTCTCGAGCCCGGACGGCTCCTCCACCTTCCAATTCGGCGGTGGCTATATCCCGAATGACGCGGCTCAACTCAACAATGCGAATGTCGCGAGTTTGAATGTGGACACGTCACAGGTGTCCCGATTTATGGCAACGAGCTGCACACACTTCCCTGGCCAGAGTTCCACCTGCACTCCAGGACCGTTCGGCGTAATCCAGATTGACTGGCAGCAGGATGGAGTAATGTCGAACCGAACCTTGAGTCAGAACTGGAAGACCTTTCCCGGAGCGCGTCTGCACACACAGCTCAATAATGAACTTAACAGCGCCCATGTTACGGGCAGCTTCCTGGGAAACAGCTTTACCAGCGACTTGGGAAACATCGGCAAGACGACGAATTCGCTGTTCGAGATTTTTCAGAACTAGACTTGGCGGCCGGGGGTGCCCCAGCGTCACCCTGCAAAACTCCACGCAGACTCGGGGTCCCCGGCAACTCGGTTTTCTTGCTGGGGTAGGAGAGTGCGTCACACGTCTCAACTCCGCCGTGCCTTCCACGTAAAGCAAGCCGACCGCGTCGTCATGTTAGCGTCTTTCCTGCGCGCTGTAGCAAATCTGGCCGGAGTAACGGAGGATGGCATGGCCAGTACTGAAATCGACTTCGCCGATTGCGTTCATCTGGCCGGTCGCGTTGGCAAAACGTCCGGTGCCGCCGCTCAGCGTGATCTTATAGTCGGTGATCGCGAACAAAGCCGAATTAGGGAGAAACATGCCCGCCGCCTGGGCTTCATCGATATTCAGGGTGTCGCCGTTCTCTGTAACCCAGTGGTGCTGCACAGTGATGACGGTCGAACTCTGATTCACGTCCTTGATCTCGACGCCCACTGCGCCCTTCAGATCGCCGGTGGCGGGACCGAGGGTCGTGGGATGGCCATCGATTTGCCCAAAGCCGCCGATATTGGTCAGAATCGCGCCGCCAACTTCTGAGCAGGTTGGGTTTTTCGCGAACGCGGTTGTGCCGAGCGATGCCAGCAGCAGAATGACTTCAAGAGAGAGGCCGAAGTAGCGAGTGGTCGATCGCATAAATAATCTCCTTTGTGCTTGATTGCGGTCTTTTCCATGCATGCCGGAATTGAGACTCGAGCGGAATATTTGCTACTTCGCGGAGAGAAGGTCAATGATCGTCCGCATAGTTCTTTTCTGATTGCGCAATCAGCTGAAAGCAGAAGAGTTGATTCAATACATGATTGCGGCCTGCAGGGCGAAATCCGGACTATAATCTGGCACCCCCTCAGCGCTTACTATGGCCACAGCTTCCGCGCCCAATTCTGTTCTTCGCTTTGGAGTTTTTGAGCTCGATTCAAGTTCGGGAGAGGTGCGCAAGAGCGGACTTCTGCTGAAGCTGCATCCTCAGCCGGCCAAGGTGCTGATCCTGCTCGCGAGCCGCGCCAACCAGTTGGTGACCCGCGAGGAAATAAGGGAAGCGCTCTGGGGACAGGACACCTTCGTTGACTTCGAGCAGGGACTCAACTCCTGCATACGCCAGATCCGTAGCGTGCTGGCTGACGATCCGGACAAACCCCGTTTTGTTCAGACCGTTCCCCGCAAGGGTTATCGCTTCGTCGCTCCTGTCGCTTCAGGAAATGGCATCGCGAGCGCTGCTGCCGCGGTTACTGTTCCACAAATCCCGCCTCGCACGACACTAGTGCCCGGCAAAGTCCTGCTGATTGCAAGCGCAATGGTTCTGATACTGACTGCGCTCGCAGCGATTTATTTGGTTCGCAGCCGGGCATCGGCCGCGCGCTCAACTGCGAAGATCATGTTGGCCGTGCTTCCCTTCCAGAACTACAGCCCGGGCGCTGAGCGGGAATACCTCGCCGATGGGTTGACCGAAGAGATGATCACCCAGCTTGGCTCGCTGCAGCCGGAACGGCTGGGAGTAATCGCGCGCACGTCCGCGATGAAGTACAAAGGCGCCCGCGTCGCGGTGGACCAGATTGGGAAGGAACTTGCGGTTGACTACGTCCTCGAGGGCAGCATCCGGACGGAAGCCGATCGTGTGCGCGTCACCGCTCAGCTCATTCGCGTGAAGGATCAGACCCACGTTTGGGCCCGCAGTTATGAACGCACTCACGGCGGCATTCTGACCATGCAACAGGAGGTGGCCAATGCCATCGCCAATGAGATTCAGGTCGAGCTCACTCCTCAGCACCAGCAGCGTCTGGCGGCGCTCCAGTTCAGCGATCCGCGCGCCCATGAGGCATATGCCCGGGGGCGCTTTTTCTGGAATAAAAGGACAGATTCTGATCTCGCAACAGCCATCCAATACTTCGAGGACGTCCTGAAGTACGAGCCCCGATATGCCTTGGCATACTCAGGCTTAGCCGACGCTTACTTCTACCGCTCGTATGCCTTCGGGAACATGCCCTCTCGTGAGGGAATGCCAAAAGCGAGAGCCGCGGCGTTGAAGGCGCTGGAACTCGATCCCAATCTTGCCGAGAGCCACACGTCGATGGCTCTGGTGAAATTCTTTTATGACTGGGACTGGCCGGGCGCAGAGGCGGAGTTCAAACGCGCCATCGAACTGAATCCGAATTATCCCACCGCTCACCACGGATATGCCGTGTTGCTCCTGGCCGTCTATGGCCGCTGGGATGATGCTATCGCGGAAGCCAATCGCGCGCTGGAGCTCGATCCCCTCTCCGTACCTTTGAACAACATCGTGGCGCTCATCCTCGCGCACTCGCCACATCGCGACGAGACCATCGAGCGCTCCAAAAAACTGCAGGAGCTGAGCCCGAACTACTCGGCTGCGTATGGGTACATGAGCGCGGCTTACGAAGCGAAAGGCCGTTCCCGTGAAGCAGTGGAAGCTTCGTTGAAGCAACATTCGCTGGACGGTGCAAGCGAGCAAGACATCGCTCGATTGAAGGATGCGTACGCGAGCGCAGGCATCGCCGGCTATCACCGAATGGAAGCAGAAATCGTTATCACAGCGGCAAAGCGGCAGGCGCCGCAGACCATCTTAGGGCGACTGGCATTAGCCCAGGCCTACGCCCAGATTGGGAACAACGCCGCTGCTCTCGATATCCTGGAGAAGATCTGCGAGGAGCGCTCCGGCATGGCAGTATGGACGAAAATCGATTACTCCCAATTCCCCAAGATGGGCACCGAGCCCCGCTTTCAGACGTTGATACACCATATAGGCTTGCCGGAGTAATTTAGAGGCTGGAGAAACCGGGAACTGTCACCGGTTTTCTGGTTGTCCCTACTTGATCGTCCCTATTTGGTCCTCTCTAGCCTCATCTTCCTCAAGAATTCCCCTAAGAATTCTCCTGGTCGAAGAAGCCCTATTCGAATCGTTTGCCGTCCAGATACCTGCGGAGCACACTCAGTGGCTCCGCAGGTATACGGTTGGAACACTACTGCGGCTTGGAACCGGAGCTGTGGTTGCCGTCGTGCTCGCGCTTTCCATGTTCGGAGCGGCGGCTCATCATCTCTTCGAGCTTCTTCTGCTGGTCCGCATTCAGAATGGGACGCATCTGGCTGATGGTGTTCTCGTGGATCTGCTTCATCTTTGCGTGGCGATCTTGATCGGAGCTGGACGTATCCTTGCGCAACTCCTGCATCTGTTTGGCTTGGTCTTCGAGAATGGGCTTGAGCTTGGCCTTTTGGTCATCGGTAAGACTGAGTTCCTGCGACATGTGCTCGAGCATCGCATCGGGACTCATCATGCCTTGACCGTGTCCTTCTCCTCTGCCCTGCCCATGGCCTTGTCCTGATTGGCTGGGTGGTTGACTGTTCTGCGCGTCTTGCGGTCCGCGCGCAAAAGCGGCGCCACCAATGGCGAACATGGTGGTTGCTGCGAGGACTAGATAAACCTTCTTCATGGTTAAATTCCTCAATGACACGAAATAGAGGCCGGTCCGCCCCAGCAGTAAGATTAGAACACCTTGAGTGGCAGAAAGGCGACTGTCTCAAGCTGTCCTTTGTACTTATCGAATTGGGAGTCAGTTTAGAAGCCTGGGCGAAAAACCAGGGCGAAGGCATAGCGCCGCTGTA